>JABFST010000202.1 GCA_013140465.1 Methylococcaceae bacterium | reverse complement strand
ATTTTGCCGTTAATACCGCAAGAAGGCTCGGTAGGCGCAAGTGGTGATTTAACCCCCTTATCGTATTTGGCGGCGGTATTGGCGGGCGAACGCGAGGTTTACTATCAAGGCGAAACCGTAGCCGCAGCCACGGTTTTAGCTTCGCTGGGCATCACCCCGCTACGGCTAAACCCCAAAGAAGGCTTGGCGATTATGAATGGCACGGCAGTGATGACCGCTTTGGCGTGTTTGGCTTATCAGCGTGCCGCCTACTTGTCGCAACTCAGCACCCGCATCACCAGCTTGGCATCGGTTGCATTACTAGGCAATGCTGGGCATTTTGACGAACAGCTGTTTTCCGTTAAACCCCATGCCGGGCAAATCGATGTCGCCCGGCGTATCCGTACCGATTTGCTCGGCGATGTGCCGACGGCCCGCAATGACAGCCGTTTGCAGGATCGCTATTCCTTACGTTGCGCCCCGCATATTATTGGCGTGTTGGAAGATGCCTTGCCGTGGTTTCGGCAATTTATCGAAAATGAACTGAATAGCGCCAATGACAACCCGATCATAGATGCCGAACATGGCAGGGTGCTGCATGGCGGACATTTTTACGGCGGGCATATCGCTTTTGCAATGGATAGCATGAAAACTGCGGTCGCCAATTTGGCTGATCTGATGGACAGGCAGATGGCGCAGTTGGTGGACACTAAATTCAATCATGGCCTACCCGCCAACTTGTCGGGGGCAAAAGCCGGACAAACCATGTTAAACCACGGTTTTAAAGCCGTGCAGATCGGCGTTTCCGCATGGACAGCCGAAGCCTTAAAGCTAACAATGCCCGCCAGCGTGTTTTCCCGTTCCACCGAATGCCATAACCAAGATAAGGTCAGCATGGGTACGATAGCTGCGCGTGATTGCTTGCGCGTGTTGGAATTGACTGAACAAGTGGCGGCGGCGGTATTGTTGTCGGTTGTGCAAGCGGTCGAGTTGCGGGGTGCAAACACCCGGCTAAGCCCCCATTTAATGGCTACCTTTAGCCAAGTCCGCGCCCTCATCCCGTTTTTGGAGGCGGATAGGGCGTTGGAGCAAGACTTGCGCTTGTGTATAAGCAAAATACGCGATCAACATTGGAGCTTGTATGGCTAACAGCATCATCAGTTGCGAAATTGAACTGGAAGCCCCGTTTTTCGATGTCGATTTAATGGAAATCGTCTGGCATGGGCATTACGCCAAATATTTTGAATTGGCGCGTTGCGCCTTGTTGGACAAGATTGGCTACGGCTATATGGCAATGCGCGACTCAGGTTATAGTTGGCCGATTATCGACTTGCGTATCCGTTATGCCAAACCCATCCACTTCAACCAGAAAATTATTGTCCAAGCGCATTTGGTGGAATGGCAAAACCGCTTGAAAATCAATTATCAAATTATCGATAAAACCACGCACACGCGCTTGACCAAAGGTTATACCAGTCAAGTGGCCGTCGATTTGTCCAGCCAAGAAATGTGCTATGAAAGCCCTGCTATCTTATGGCAAAAACTGGGGTTACAAAAACCTTGAACCACTATGATGTCATTGTTGTCGGCAGCGGCATAGGTGGGCTCACCACTGCCGCACTTTTGGCTAAAGCCGGAAAATCGGTGCTGGTGGTGGAGGCCCATGACCGTCCGGGCGGCTATGCGCATGGCTTTAAGCGCAACAAATATCACTTTGATGCCGGGGTGCATTTGGTGAGCGGCTGCGGGCCGCAAGGCTATCGGGGCGGACAGTTGATTTATAAGGTGCTGAAGATACTGGATGTCCATGACGAGCTTGAATTTATCGGCATCAATCCGTTTAGCCAAGTGTATTATCCGGGGCTGTGCAGCCCGCTACCACAATCGGTGGACGCATTTGTCAGCACCTTGGCGCAACAGTACCCCAACGGGCGGGACGGCTTGGAAAACTTGGTGCGACTATGCCTGCAAGTGTCGGAAGAAATTGCCTCTGCCAATGAAATGCTGTTTGCCAATGGCTTTGAAGCGGCTAGCCAATTATTCCCAACTTTATGCTTATACCGTAAAGCCACCTTGTCAGAAGTGATGGACACGTTTATCGACGACCCCGAATTACGCGCGGTGTTTGCCAGCCTGTGGCCTTATTTGGGTTTGCCACCGTCAAAAGTGTCGTTTATCTATTGGGCATCCATGCTGATCGGTTACATGGTTGATGGGGCTTATTATTGCAAAGGCAGCTTCCAACGCTTTGCCAATACCTTGGTCAAGGGCATCCAACAACAGGGCGGTGTCGTCCAATTTCGTTCAGCTGTTGAAAAAATCATCGTTGAAGATCAGCGGGTTGTTGGGGTGATGGTGCAAGGTAAGCGCATCGAAGCACCTGTGGTGGTTTCCAATGCCGATATGCGGCAAACGGTATTTGAGCTGGTGGGCGAACACAATTTCCCTGGGCGGTATGTACAAAAAATCAAAAAAATGCAACACTCCCTGTCCATTTTTGTGGTTTATATTGCAACAGATTTAGATTTGGCGGCCCTCAACATAGCCCATGAATCGTTTTGCTACCGTGACTTTGACCATGACCAGAATTATGCCCGCACCCAGAACGGCGAGGTCTCATGGTTGAGCATGACGGTTCCGACTTTGGTCGATCCCGAATTGGCGCCCAAAGGCGAACATTTACTGATGTTGACCACGCTAGTGCCTTACCCTATAGAAAACGGCTGGCAACAAGCAAAACAAGGCTTTATGGATGTGATGGTGACGATGGCGGGTCACTACATCCCGGGCTTGGAACAGCATATTAAGTTTATTGAAGGCGGATCGCCAACCACCTTGCAACGCTATACCCAAAATTACCAAGGGGCTGCGTATGGGTGGGATGTTATGCCTGGTCAAGTTGACCCGGCGCGCACCAAAAATGTGTCACCGATAACAGGTCTTTATTTTGCGGGACATTGGAGTTCACCTGGTTGCGGCATTTATGGGGTCAGCGTTTCGGGTATCCAAGCCGCACAGAAAATTTTGGGCATTAAAAAATTATCTGATTTTTGGCAAGCCCTAATAACTGCCCATTAATGGCAGGATTAAGACCTGCGAGGTTTATAAAACCTCGCAGGTCTGCCGCAGTGGCCTACAACTTAGGTATTGATTTAGATTTAATGGCACGCCTACAGGCGTTGCGGTGTGCACAGTGCAAGCCCACAACATGGGCGGGCTTGCTTTTTAGAAGGCCCCTGCCTTACTGGTTCGGGTCTGGTTTTAACCCAAGAGGACTAAGTGATGCGTATATTAATTCGTGGCCTGTTTTTAATGTTACTGGGCTTGTTATTGCTAGGCTGTACCAAAAAGCTTGCTTCAGATGCCCTGCCTGTAAACATTTCTGAAGGCGGGCTGTATTACACCCAAGTGGTCATGCACTACGAAAAAAATGCTTTCCCTACCACCAATTACCAGGTTGGTACGGCAATTCCGGTCAATACCCACGTTAAGCTTTTGGAAATTAGCAAAAAAGCGATCACTATCGAAATGCTCGATAGCCACCAAAAAATAGTAGTCAAAAATATCGCCAAGCATACCGGCGATGATATTTTTCAAGCGTTCAACAAATTGTTTGCCAAGCAAAGAGTCATATTAGGCCAGTTTGATAGTCTGGAAAAACAGCATATTGATAGCGGGGATGTTGCTATTGGGATGCGTAAAAAAGCCGTGACAACTGCGATTGGCTATCCGCCCAGTACCAGAACATCGAGTTTGGATGCCAATTCGTGGGTTTATTGGCGTAACCGATTCAATACCTTTGTAGTTAATTTTAAAGACGGCAAGGTGTCTGAAATTGTCGATTAAGGCCGCCAGCACCAGCCAGCCTAACTATCCGGCAATCCTAAAGGCGGTGTTATGGACTAGCCTGTTCGTTGGCTATCCTTATCTTGTTTATCAAGGCATCGCCTATGGTATGGGCTGGTTGGCAGTGGTGAGCTGTGCGGGTGTTTGTTTGTATAGGGCTTGGTTTGCTGGACAAACGCGGGCGCGGCTGCTGAACAGCCTGGGTGCTATTGCCCTCTTGTTAGGTGCATTTTTTGTACAGGCACTGACCGCCAAAATTTTGCCCGTGTTAATCCAGCTGATGTTGATGACGCTGTTTGGCCGGACGTTGCTTAGCAATAAAGGCCCTGCGTTTATCGAAAGTGTCGTGCTGCTGCAATTTCCCGATTCGCCGCCCGCTGTGGGTCTTTATTGTCGGCGCTTAACCCAAATCTGGACGGCTTTTTTTGGCTTTAATGCGTTGATGGCTGCGGGTTTGGCATTATGGGGTTCAGATTATGCGTGGGCCTTATATAACGGAGTGCTGATTTATGTCCTGATGGGCGTGTTGGCAATCGGCGAATATATCTATAGACGTATTCGTTTTGCCGATTTAAGTCTGCTGCACCAAGGCATACCCGACCTAAAATCAACCGTGACCTCATTGTTTGTCAATGGGCGTAAAGTTTATCTGGATACTAAGGAGCGTTAAGTGAAAAAAATCTACACTAAAATATTGGCCGGGTTGGTTTTGGTAGCGGCGCTTGCCCCTAGTGTCCAAGCCGAAGAGTCGCTAAAAGCGTTGATGCAACGGATGAAAGCCAATCCGGTTGCCAAAGTGGCTTATCAAGAAACCCGCACGCTAAAGTTATTAACCGAAGCCTGGCATGGCAGCGGTTTTTTATATTCTTTACCGCCTGATTTGATGATTCGTGAGCAACTTAAGCCTGACCGCTTGCTGATGGGTGTACAGGGCAATAAGGTGTTTTATTTTGATGTCAAAAACAACACCCGCCATGAAGGTGAATTGGCGGCCGATAGTGAACAAAGTGTGCCGCTAGTCGTTTTTAAAGCCATCGCCAATGCCGACGAAGCCTTGTTACGCAGTGTTTACGACATCGTGTTTGCCACTACCGCGCAGGGCTGGACGATGGATCTTACGCCCAAGCAAGCGGCTGGGGCGGTGACAAAAATCGTGGTGTCGGGTTTGTCCGGTCAGGCCGCCAATAAAGTCCGCATTGTCCAGGCCGAAGGCGAATCTAGCGAATTCAGCTTGCAAAAAGTGGCGGATGGTAGTGCCAATGATGCGGCAATCAACCTATTGTTTCAGGAATTGCAAGGGGAATAACTTGGCAAACTGGCGTGTGATCGGCTATTACTTAATCCCGCCGCTGTTGGCTTTGGTGGTATTAGTGGGGGTAAATTTTAAGACGGATTTATCGGCGTTCATCATTGCGGGCGACAATGCCGAAGAAATGCTGCTAGCCAGCGAGATGCAATCAGGTGCGCTGTCGCGGCGGTACTTGATTTCCATAGGCTCAGGGTCCACCGAGGCCGTTTCCGAAGCGTTTATGCAGCCGTTAAAAGCCCGCCTCAAGGCCATAGACGGCGTGACCGAAGTGTGGTCGCCAGGGCAAAGTGCGGTTGCCATCGAGACCTTACCTGCTGTGTACGGCCCTTATGCGGGTGCTTGGTACAGCCTTAACCCAGAGGCCGATTTGGCACAGCTGTTTTCTGAATCCGGCTTGCAACAACGCGCCGAGTTGTTGAAAAAAGCCTTGCTGTCGCCACAAGGCCAAGTGGTTACAAGCCTAGTCAAGCACGACCCCTTGTTGCTTAGCCTGAATGCCTTCAAGGCGCAGGGCTTACAACTACAGACGGCGCAGCAAGGCAATAAAGCTTATGCCAACTTGGTGTTGGAAACCGCGATGGCGGGTTTGGATGTGCCCGCGCAAAAGCGTATCCAAGACACTATTAGAAAAGTGTTTAACGTTTACAACCACAAGGCACAAACGCATTACCAACTGGACATGACCGGTGTGCCGGTATTTGCCGTGGCGACCCAAACCTTAGTGCAAGGCGACATCCAATTAGTCAGCGTGCTGTCTACGATTAGCTTATTGCTATTGTTCTTGCTGGTGTTCCGTTCTTCCAGCGCGTTACTGCAAGTGTCCTGCCTGTTATTGACGGTTATTTTGGCGGCGATACTCATCACCCAACAAGTGTTTGGCTATGTCCACGGCATGACCGTCGCGATAGGCTCCACGCTGGTCGGAATTTGTATCGACTATCCTATCCATGCCATTGCCCACGCCCAATCTCTTAAGCCCGCCCAACGCTTGCCGATCATCGCCAAAATTTGGCCCAGCATGGTGCTGGGCGGTATTACCACTTTGGTGGGTTATATGGCCTTGGGGGCATCGGGTTATCCTGGCTTTAAACAAGTGGCGGTCTACGCCGCCAGCGGCATCATTATCAGCCTGTTGCTGACTCGTTTTGTCCTGCCTACGGTTTTGTCCACGCAAGCCAGCCGCCCGCTTAATGTCCCGTTTGTCGCCACTTGGGCGGCATTTTGCCTACGCTTTAGGCCGTGGCTGTTGGCGGGGGTGGCGGTTGTTACCGTCATATCTTGTTTGGGCTTGGGTTCATTGCATTGGATGGCGGATATGCAGGAACTGACACCAGAACTTGATTACTTAAAACAAAACGACAAACGCATACGGGCGCGGATGACCAGCATAGAGCCAGGACGGTTTGTCATGGTGACAGGCAATACTGTCGATGCGGCCTTACAAACCAGCGAAGCTGTTTACAAAGTGTTGGATACGCTCAAATCATCACCCGCCTTGACCGACTATTATGGCTTGTACCCGTGGCTATTGTCCGAACATCAGCAAGTAGTGAACAAGCAGTTATTAAGCAGATATTTTACCCCCGAGAATTTGGCGCGTTGGCGGCAAGCATTAGGGCAACAAGGCTTGTCAGTGGAACAGTTGGGGCATTTTAATGATCCGCAAGCGCACACGCTGACCTTGCCGGAGGTGTTGGCTACACCCATAAAAAAACTGCTGGATAATCGGGTGATCCAAGGACAACAACAAACCATCTTGATGATCTGGTTGGCAGAACACCAGCCCGAGGCCGTAAAAGCCGCAGTAGCGGGCATAGACGGTGCGCATTATTTCAGCCAGCGGGATTTGCTCAATACCATGCTGGACACTTACACCGACCGGGCGCAACACTTGTTGTTGGCAGGTCTGCTGGCGATTATCCTGATCTTGCTGGTGCGCTATAAAAGTTGGCTTAAAACCTTGCAAACCTTAGCACCCGCCCTGTTATCCGCACTCATTATTTTAGGTTTTTGGGCGGTTACGGGCGCGGTGATTAGCTTTTTGCATTTGGTTGGCTTTTTGCTGGTCGTGGCGATTTGTGTCGATTATGGAATTTTTTACCAAGAAAACCGCAGCGGCGATAGGGCCTTGACCTACCAAGCGATGGGCGCGGCGATGCTGACCAGTGCCTTGGCATTTGCCTGTTTGTTGGTTTCCGACAGCACCGCCCTGAAAGTTTTGGCGGGCGTGGTGGTATTAGGCGTGGTGTTGGGCTATTTGCTGTGTCCTATCCTGATTAAGCCCAACGACCGTCAAACTGGTTGATGGCAGTCACCCACGCTATTGCCGCAAGCGCCTGTATTAAGCGTCTTGCGACTTTTATTTGCTAGCAAAAAAAGCTATGAACCCAGCCCAACTGCACACTTTTTTTATCCAAATCGCCTTTATGCTAGCCGTTGCTTGGCTGTTTGGCTATTTGTTGAAACGCTTGGGGCAACCGATCGTCTTGGGCGAAATCATCGGCGGCATTCTCATCGGCCCTACCTTGTTGGGTACGGCTTACCCTGAGCTGTATGCACTGTTGTTTCCTGTTGATAAAGCCATCACCACCAGTGTGGATGCCTTGCTTAAGGTCGGCATGTTGTTTTTCATGTTCGCCGCCGGGCTAGAGGTGAACTTGGTGCATTTTCAAAAAAGCAAATGGCTGATTACCTCAACCAGCCTATTGGGCGGGGTGTTGCCGTTTGTTTTGGGTTTTGGCAGCGTGCTGTTATGGCCCGCGCTGTGGGGGCAAAGTGACAGGTTAGTGTTGTTGGCACTGTTTATGGGGACGGCCTTATCCATTTCCGCCTTACCCGTCATCGCTAGGATACTGATGGAGTTAGGGCTAATCGGTAGCCGTATCGGCATGACCATCATGACTTCGGCGATGATTAACGACTGGTTTGGTTGGATTGCCTTTGCCTTTATTTTGCGCAGTTTTGGCAACCAGCAAATCGGCGGCGATGTGTTCGCCGCGATCGGCTTAGTGTTGGCTTATACCGCCGCCGTCTTGATCGTATGCCGATGCTGGGCGCGTCCGTTTTTACGCAACTCCCGCGTGTTCAAAAATTGGCCTGGGGGCGAACTGCGCGGGGTATCTTTGTTGATAGTCTTGGCGGCAATTGGTGCGGAAATAGCGGGTATAAACGCCATTTTTGGCGCATTTTTGGTCGGCATGGCACTGAGCGAAGGTGCTGAAACAGAACAAAAATCGTCCGTCAATGCCGTGATCCAGCCCTTTGCGCTTAATTTTTTTGCCCCGCTTTATTTCGTGTCGGTCGGGTTAAAGGCTAATTTTTCTAGCCAATTTGATGTCACCTTGTGTTTAGTGGTTTTGTTAGTGGCTTGTGCTGGCAAAATTTTAGGTGCGGGCTTAGGGGCGCGTATAGGTGGTATGCCTTGGCGCGAAGCACTAGCGGTCGGGGTCGGTTTGAATGCACGCGGGGCTATCGAAATTATTTTGGCTTCCGTCGCCCTAGAAAACCATCTGATAGACCAACGTATCTTTGTGGCCTTGGTGTTTATGGCTTTTTTAACGACCTTGTTGAGCAGTTCTTGGTTAAAGTATTTGCTTAAATAACGCGCAATTGTCGGGTTATGGCGTTCGCCTAACCCGCCCTATAATTTTTAGCCTTCAAGATGACTGAGAACAATCCCTGCTTACAATTTAATATCTTGGCGTGGTCGGTTTGGCCACCATTAACAGGCGAAGACGCACAAGATTTGGCAGTGCTGCAAAAGGATGTGCTGGCCTTTATGCCTATGCACTTGAAGAGACGTTTGTCACCGTTGGCAAAAACCGTTTTTTGCGCGCTTACGCCTTGTACCGTCGCCGATACCAGCATTCCGGTCGTGTTTAGTTCTTCGCACGGGGAATTAGCCAAGTCTTTGGAATTGATTAAGCTGATTGAGGCAGGTGAGGAGATTTCTCCGACTACGTTTAGCTTGTCGGTACATAACGCGATTGCGGGCTTATTTTCGATAGCCTTTGGCTACACTTCGGAAGTGACAGTGCTGGCGCCCGGCGAAGAAGGCATAGCCCCTGCATTTTTGGAGGCGATGGGTTTGTTGCATGAAGGCGCAGCCGAGGTGTTGATGGTGTTTTATGATGAGCCGTTGCCGGATTTTTACCCTACCGCACCCTTTCAACTCGGTGCCGACACGGCTTGCGCCGTCGCCCTTAGAATCGCCAAGGCGGGTACAGGCACAGGCTTACAGTTTAGCCGTGGCAATGGCGTTGGCTATCAGGGCGAGCAACCCGCGCACTTGCCGTTATTCAGCCAATTTCTATCGGGTACGGCAGCAGAATTGACGATTACTACCCCCAGACAAAGCTGGCACTGGCAGAAATTGCCTAGCACCCTAAACCCAACATCTTGACGAGAACAGGCATGACTGCAAAAACCAATATCGCAATTATCGGCGGTGGCCCGGCTTCCAGCACCTTGGCGATCCATTTATGCCGAAAAGGCTACAAAGTGGTGATTTTTGCGACCCCCGAGCGCGCGCCGATCTTAGTGGGGGAATCCTTAGTGCCGATGATTGTGCCGATGTTGCAGGAACTGGGCGTAGAGGCTGAAGTGGCGGCGTATAGCGTGTACAAACCGGGGGCGTGTTTTACTTATAATGCCGATGAAGCCTTTGAGTTTCGGTTTGCCGATACCCCTAGCGATTTGCCGTCGTATTCTTATAACGTGCCTAGGGATCAGTTTAACGCCACTTTGTTAAAAGCCGCGCAACAATCGGGTGCGGTGTTGATTGCGCGTAACGTGCAGTTACAACGCACGGACAAGGCGGGCCACATCCGCTTAGATGACGCGTCACTGGCTGCCGCTGCGGGCTGTTGGCAAGGTGCTGAGCCTGATTTGATCGTCGATGCCGCAGGTCGCGCTAACCTGATAGGCCGCTTGCTGGATATTCCCATGCGCAAAGGCCCACGGCAGGATGTGGCTTTGTTCGCGCATGTCGATAAAACCGAATTGGTAGATCCCGGTTATGTGCATAACGACCGCATGGATCAGGGCTGGTGTTGGCGCATCCCGTTACCTGGCCGGGTCTCGTTGGGTTTTGTCGTACCCCAGGCGTATGCAGGGCAACAGGGTGAAAGCCCTGAGCAGCAGTATGATAATTTGTTAAAGACCGATACCGTGCTGCAACGGCTGGCACCGGATGCCCGGCGGGTCACGGAAGTTTTGCGCTTTAATAATTACCAGTCTATTTCCGATAAATTATGTGGCGACAATTGGGTGATGTTGGGCGATGCGGGCGGTTTTGTCGATCCGGTGTTTTCTAGCGGGATGTTGCTTGCGATGGATAGCGCGGTGAAGTTGGCGGACACCCTGATTGCCAACCAACCTTTAACGGATTACGAAGTATTGGTTAAACGGCATTTAAACGCGTGGTTTGAAATTGTCGGCTATTATTATAACGGTCGCTTAATGCGCAGCATCAAGGCTGGACGGACGATGCCTGACAATGTGGTTACGCGGTTTTTGTTTAGGTGGGTCAGCGGTCATGTTAGCCGGATTTTTAGCGGGGCTGCGGCTAGCCGCCCGTTTAGCCTAAATTTGTTGCGGTTTTTGGTGACGGATAGGGTCGTGGCGGCTAGCCCTGATGCCTATAAAATAAAATGAACGGATTAAATCGGGAGCTAGCAGATGGCAGTTGAGTATACGGGCGCACAGGTTGCCGCCCAATTGTGCGAATTTTTACGCAGCCATGTGTTGGCAGCGGATGTTGAAGTGGAGCCGGACACGGATTTAAGCGCAATCGGCGTGGATTCTTTTTCGCTAATGGAATTGGTGTTGTTTATTGAACGCCGTTTTGGCCTGGAATTACCTGCGGAAGCCTTAACCCCGGCACATATTGCCAATGCGGGGGTGTTAGGCGCGTATTGCGTGGATTTGTTGCACCAACAGCACAATGCCGACCGCTAAGCCGTTATTGCCCGACACGATCACCCTCAATGGCGCAGATTATTTCTGTCTGCAATTGGATGGGCTGATGTGGAAAGCCAGCGCCCAGCGCAATGTCTGCATTTTTACCGTCAGCTTATCTGAACCGTTGGCCTTGGCAGATTTGCAACGCCACTTGGATCTACATCCAGCTTACCAATGGTTATGCCAGTTACGCTTACGGCAAGGCTTGCCGTTTAGTTTGGCAACTTGGCGGCATCAGCCCAAGGCTCGGGTAGCACCGATACCCGAATATCAGCTCGAAGATGGCGAAAACCTACCCGATAGTGTGTTGGCAATGTCTTGGGACATTAGCAACGGCCCGGCGTTTAAGGTCATCCTGCTACAGCTTGCGGGGGCTGGGAGTAGGGTCGTGTTTGCTTGGCATCATGTGCTGATGGATGCGCGCGGCGGTGAGTTGTTTGTCCGTTATTTGGGTTTGCCGCCCACCGAAAAGCTGCCTGAATGGTTGGCGGCCGAGGCGGACAAGTTGCCGTTAAAAATACGCGCGACTATTGCGTCTGACATGAAACAATTTCTGTACGACACCTCCGTACTGCCGTTATTGACCCTATACCAAAAAAAACCTGCAAAGCCACAGCTCCGCTATCGGGTGTTACGGTTCACCCCCGCGCAAACCTTGGCGATTAACGCACGCGCCACGCAGATGGCGGCGGGATTTTTAAGCAGTGCTTTTTATCTTGCGGCTACAGCTTATGCGGTTGCCGCAATCCAGCAACAACGCGGCATCGCTGTTGACGATGTGCTGGTGCCAGTGCCTTTAGACCAACGCAAACGCGGTGCGCAAGGGGCGGTGTTGGGCAATCAGGTCAGCTTTTTGTTTTATCGTATTCCGGGGGCGTTATTAAATGATATAGCCGCGTGTACCGCAGAGCTGATGAAGCAAATGAAAACCCTGATGCGCACCGAAAGCCCGCAGCATTACTCGATTATGATGGATTTTTTACGGCGGCTGCCCGGACTGTTGTATAGGCAAATGCTCAAAGCCCCGACTCGGGGCTTAATGGCGAGTTTTTTCTACTCCGATACTGGCGATTCCTTAAGTGATTTCACTAGCTTGTTCGGTCGGCAAGTCAGCCACGCCGTCCATTATCCGCCCAATATGTACCCCCCCGGGATGACGTTTGTGTTTAGCCGTGTCCAGGGCGCACTACAGCTCACTTTAGGTTATATGCAGCCAGACCTTGCCGAGGCCGAAGCGGATGCCTTGCTGGCGCAGTTGTCCACGGCGTTATTAGGTCAGGAACACGGTTAGGCCGATGCACGTTGATGTCGCGGTCATAGGCGCAGGTGCGGCGGGGATTGCGGCGGCGGTGGCGGCGGCAAAAGCGGGGGCGGAAGTGGTGCTGGTTGAACGCCATGATTTAACGGGCGGGTTGGCGACCAGCGCATGGGTAGGGACTATTTGCGGGCTGTTTTATCGGCATCCAACAATAGCAAGATATGCCGTAGCTGGCTTTGCCCGCGAATTTGCCGAAGCCATACAACAACAAAGCCGCACTCAGGTTGCCATGTATGCCGAAGGCCTGCATTTTTTGCCTTACCAACCTGCGGTGTTTCATCAAGAAGCCTTGCGGCAATTGCGTCAGGCCAAGGTGCGCCTGTGTTTGCAAACGCAGGTTATCGGCGCACAAGTAGCAGGACGGCAGCTTGCCGCATTGACAGTGCAGGATCACGCTAAAACCCTTACCGTGTTTCCCGCCGCCGTCGTCGATTGCAGTGGTAATGCCCAGATTTCCGCGCTGGCAGGTATCGGCAGGATGACCGAAAGCCACTATCAAGCAGGGGCTTTGGTTTTTCAAGTCAGCGGCTTGCCTACGCTAAGCGAAAACGTCTTGGCGTTGGTGTTAATCCGTAGCCTTAAACGGGGCATAGCTGCGGGGCAATTAGACTCGGCTTGTGAACGCTTGTCGCTGATACCCGGGACGCTGCAACAAGGCGTCGCTTTATTAAAGCTAGGACTGCCGGGCTTATACGACGGCACACCCGCGTGCTTACACGATTACGGGCAGGAAGCGCGTAGCCGCAGCCACGCTATCGTCGCGTATTTACATCAACATGAGGCGGTGTTTGCCGCGCTTAAAATAACCGCAATGGCTAATGAAGTGGGCATCCGCACGGCAGAACGCTCTGAAGGCATTGGGGTGTTGGACGAACATCAGGTGCTGGCTTGTGCTAAGCCAGATGATGGGGTGGCTATAGGCACTTGGCCTATAGAATATTGGGGCGGACAACGTAAACCGGACATGCGCTATTTTCAGCTGGATGGGGCGTATTGGATTTCCGCCGCTACCTTGGTGTCCCGCCATCTCGACAATCTGTTTTTTGCGGGTAGATGTTTGTCTGCTACCGAATTGGCGATAGCCTCGGCGCGGGTGATAGGCACTTGTCTGAGTACGGGATATGCCGCTGGCCGACTTGCCGCTGACTATGCCGAAACAGGGCAGTGGCACAGCACTATTGGCAAAATCCGTCGCCAACCAATTTTTGCAGGGGATGATTAATGGTGTCATGTTTTCAGCTGCTAGAGCAGGCCGCAGCTACTTGGCCTGAGCGGACAGCACTCATTGATGAATACGGTACGCTGAGTTATCAGGATTTGTACCTGCAAACCGCCCGCCTTACGGCCGATTTGCAAGCACTGGGCGTAAGCCACGGTTCGGGTTTGGCGGTGATGGGGCGCAACAGCCGTGCTTTTGTTGCCGCGATGTTGGCGGGCATGGGCTGTGGTGCGGTTGTCGTGCCGCTGTCACACCAACTGAAAGCCGCAGAAATCAGCCAGATTTTGCAGGATACGGGGGTGCATGGGGTCGTGGATGACCATTCAGGGCTAACGCCCGCATCAGGGCCAGCGGTGATGTTGCCGTTTGCCAAGCAGACGCTACGGCTTACTTGGCTTAAGCCCACTGCCAATCAAGCTTTAACGCCTTTGGCCGATGCTGCATTTATCCGTTATACCTCGGGCACGACTGGTGCCAGCAAAGGCGTGGTGTTATCACACCGCAGTATTTTGGCGCGGGTTGAGGCCGCCAGCAAAGCCTTACAGCTCGATTGCGATGATGTGGTGTTATGGATATTGCCGATGGCCTTCCATTTTTTAGTGAGTATTTTGGTGTATATCCGGGTTGGCGCAACGACGGTTATTTGTAAAGATTTGTTGGCAGCAACTTTAATCGAGGCCGCTAACCGCCATCAGGCCAGCTTGCTATATGCCGCACCGATGCACTTTCGGCTATTGGCGGCGGATACTTCTGGATTGGCAATGACGACGCTTAAATATGCCATTTCCACCTCATCCGCGATACCGCCGCAAGTGGCACTTGCTTTCAAACAGCGTTTCCATATTCCGGTCAGCCAAGCCTATGGCATTATTGAAGCGGGCTTGCCGTTGTTGGATTGTTTAACAGGCGAAACCGACCCGCGTAGTGTTGGTTATCAAACCGACGGTTTTGAGCTGGCTTTGCTAGATGAGGCTGACCAGGAAGTGCCGGAAGGGCAGGTAGGACGGCTTGCAATCCGTGGCCCCGGGCTTTTTGATGCCTATCTGCAACCGTGGCAAACGGCGGCGCAAGTGATGGGCAATGGTTGGTTCATGACTGGCGATTTGGCTTATCGGCAAGGCGACGGACGGGTGATTGTGTGTGGGCGGGAAAAATCCATGATTAATGTGTCGGGGAACAAGGCTTTTCCTGAAGAAGTTGAGGCGGTGCTGAACGCCCACCCGGACATAACCGCCGCGCGGGTGTTTGGGCAGCCGCATCCGTTATGGGGTGAAGTGGTGTGCGCTGAAGTGGTGCTAAGGCAACACGCGCAATGGGATGAAGAGGCGGTGCTGGCGTTTTGTCGGCAGCGGCTGTCTACCTACAAAATCCCCCAACGCGTGCGAACAGTGGCGCAGATTAGCCACACTACCAGCGGAAAAATCAAACGGATGGAGGCTTAGCCTAGCTTCTCGGGGACAGCATAAAGACCTGCGCGGTTTATAAAACCTCGCAAGTCTGCCGCTATTATTAACCCCAATCAGGGTCAGGTTTGCAAATTGAGTTGCTTTCCTTAAATACGGTATACTCGCAAGCTTTTTGCATTTTCTTGCAATAGCCCGCCCTAAACCGATGCCCATCCATTTTTTTGTAACGACTTATTAGCCCATATCACACCATAAGGCCACTCATACTATGACCGGAAAGAAAATTATTATTATCGGTGCAGGCCCTTCGGGTAGCATTGCGGCGGCCTTATTACAAAAAAAGGGCTTTCAAACTGTTATCTTGGAGCGGCAAACCTTTCCGCGTTTTAGTATCGGCGAAAGTTTGTTGCCGCAGTGTATGGCGTTCATTGAAGAAGCGGGCATGTTAGAGGCTGTCAATGCCGCAGGTTTCCAGTTAAAAACCGGGGCTGACTTTATCTGTGGCGATAAATTGTCCTCGTTTTATTTCGCCGATAAATTTAGCGCGGGCTTTCCTACGACCTTCCAAGTCCAGCGTGACCGTTTCGATGCCTTGTTGGCGACCGAAGCCCAGCGGCAAGGTGTGGTTATCCATTGGCAACATCAGGTTGTCGCAGCGGATTTTGCCCATGCCAAGCCGATGCTGACGGTCGTTGATGCCGAGGCCAACACCTATCAGCTGGAGGCGGATTTTGTTTTGGATGCCAGTGGTTTTGGGCGGGTGTTGCCACGCTTGTTAGCCTTGGAAAGCCCGTCGCAGTTTCCGGTGCGGCAAGCGTTGTTTACCCATATTGAAGACAATATCGATTGCCCGCACTACGACCGCCAGCAAATCCGAATTGTCGTGCATCCCGAGATGGCGGATGTTTGGTTTTGGTTGATCCCGTTCAGCAATGGTCGTAGTAGTTTGGGGGTTGTCGGCGAACCTGCCGTATTCAGCGGTTTTGCCGATGAACAAACGGCTTTTCATGCCTTAGTGGCGCAAGATCCGTCCTTGGCAAAATTATTAGCGCAAGCAAAGTACGATACGCCGATCAATACCATTAAAGGTTATAGTGCCAATGTCAGCTCCCTGTATGGTAATGGCTATGCCTTATTGGGCAATGCGGGCGAGTTTTTGGATCCGGTGTTTTCATCGGGCGTGACGATTGCGATGAAATCGGCCAGTTTGGCTGCCAAGGTTTTGGACGCGCAATTTAACGGTGCGGGTGCGGACTGGCAGCGGGATTTTGCTGAACCATTGCAAAAAGGCGTGGATACCTTCCGTACTTATGTGTCGGCATGGTATACGGGGGAGTTGCAGGATGTGATTTTCTACAATCGGCAACAAGCCAATATCAAAGCCATGATCTGTTCCATATTGGCGGGTTATGTCTGGGATGACAACAACCCTTATGTCAAAAACTCGCAATCCCGGTTAAACACCTTAGTGGAATTGTGCCGCACGCCCGCCTAACTGATGAAGTTTTATTTAAATGATCTGGGCATGGTGTCGGCGTTGGGCAATACCAAGGCCGAAACTTTGCAACGGCTATTGGCGGGTGACAGGTCGGGGCTTAGGCCAAGCGAGTTATTGCTCAACGAGCCAGCCACTTATGTCGGCGAGGTGCGTGCTGAATTGCCAAGTATCAGCTCTTGCCATAGTGTGTATGATTGCCGCAATAACCAATTGTTATTGGCGGCATTGGCGCAGATTAAGCCTACCGTCGATGACCTGATCCGGCGGGTTGGGGCTGATAGGGTGGGCGTGGTTATCGGTACTAGCACCTCGGGGCTTAGAAATACCGAATTGGCGTGGGAGAGCGTGGTCAAATCGGGCGACAAGCCAGGGCAATTTCATTACAAACAGCAACAACTCGGTGCGGGTGCAGATTTTCTAGCCCATTATTTAGGTGTGAGCGGCCCTGCTTACAGCATTTCGACCGCATGTTCGTCTAGTGGTAGGGCATTTGCTTCGGCGCGGCGATTATTGGCATTAGATGTGTGTGATGCGGTTATTGTCGGTGGCGCGGATAGCTTATGCCGCTATACTTTGGCGGGCTTTGCGGCGTTGGAGTCCATCTCCTCAGGTCTGTGCCGCCCGTTTGGCGCACACCGCGATGGCATTAACATCGCCGAAGCAGCCGCTTTGTTTGTGATGAGCAAACAGCCCGGGCCGGTGCAATTGTCCGGTATAGGTGCCAGCTGCGATGCCCACCATTTTTCCGCTCCTGCGCCTGAAGGTGGTGCGGTCATGGCAGCGATGTCTGGGGCTTTACATGAAGCCGGATTAACGGCAGCGGACATCGATTATGTTAATTTGCATGGTACGGCGACACCGCTGAATGACGCGATGGAAAGCCAAAGTGTCGCTACGGTTTTTTCGGATACAGTCGCGGTCAGCTCCACCAAAGGCATGACCGGACATGCCTTAGG
>JABFST010000453.1 GCA_013140465.1 Methylococcaceae bacterium | reverse complement strand
ACTGGTATTTGGATGGGCAAATATGAAGTGACCCAAGCCCAGTGGCGGGCAGTGATGACGGATAATCCAAACCCTTCACATGTTAACACGTGCGGAGATGCTTGTCCGGTTGAACATGTCAGTTGGAATGATGTGCAGGAATATATCAAACGATTAAACAACCAAATGGGTGGAAAGTATAGATTGCCTAGTGAAGATGAGTGGTTTTCAGCTTGTCAGGCTGGTAAGGCAAATGTGTATTGCGGTTCCGACGACATTGATTCAGTGGCTTGGTGGTATGAGAATTCTACTTCCACCACTCATCCAGTTAGCAAGCAAAACCCAAACGTTTGGCAGCTCTATGACATGAGCGGTAATGTCTGGGAGTGGACCAATTCTTGTTACGAAAGCGATTGCGCCGCGCGGGTGGTGCGCGGCGGTTCTTGGATCGGCAGACCGGACAGCTTGCGTTCGGCGTACCGTAGCTGGAGCTACCCGTACCAGCGTGGCTTCAACCTCGGTTTCCGTCTTGCCCAGGACTAACCCTTTGCTCTTTTTGCTTTTACCCTTTAAATCTTTTGCTTTTTGGGGGTATGGGGGCGATAGCCCCCATCGAAACTTTTCTTGATCCCTGAGCAGTTGGTTGTGCAACACTTTTCTGCCTATGCCCTAGGTTCAGCAAATTAAAAATGCACGGGTGCTTACCTTCACTACGACTTTCAACAACGAGGATGAAATAATGCAAAAAAATTAAGTTGGCAATATGGTTTAGGGCCGTAGGATGGGTAGAGGCATGGAGGCCGAAACCCATCGTTCCGTGGATTGATAGGTTTCCTACGCTCTACCCTTCCTAGGTTACTAGCAAGCCATGCCAACTATTTTAAGAATCGCAAACTTTCGCTTTCACTTCTATTCAAATGAAGGTAGTGAGCCGCCGCATATTCATGTGCGCTGTTCGGATGGGGAATGTAAGTTTTGGCTTGAACCCATCGTTTTAGCCAGCAATCACGGCATAGCCCCTCACGATTTACGCGAAATCGAACGACTTGTATTTGAAAACAAACAAATCCTACTGGATAGCTATCATGAATACCACCCTCTTTAAAACAGAACCCGCCGCCATTAAAGCTTGGGCGGAAAAACGCATGATCTACTTGGAGCTGACCGATGGGCGGATACTGGGTTTTCCTGCTGATCGTTTTCGAATTCTCTCTTTGGCCTCTGAAAATCAACTTAAAGCCGTTAAAATTGAAGTGGATGGCTATGCACTAAGATGGGAAGAATTGGATGAGGACTTAACCGTGAGCGGCATTATTGCCGGACAATTCCAGCTTCCTTTGCCTAGACTAGCCGCTTGAATAATCCTTAAAACCGAAATAAGTCCACGAAGGTAAGAAAGAAACCAAGCCTTTATGTTGCTTAGTCATACACCCTTTTGGTGACACATTTCTCGTTCCCAAACTCTGTTGGGAATGCCTACCTTCAAGCTCTGCTTGTCGAAAAACCTGTAAGGCGTATCAATGTAAGATGAATTCGCGCTAGCAATCCACCAAAGCGAAGCCTAGCTACGATATTTGGGATGGTAGTTTGCTAACGAAACTGTGCAAGTATTCTGAAATTTGGCAATAATTCGATTAACAAACACCAAGAATCAATAGTTTGCAGCCTATTTTCCGCTGCTTTTATTAATATTTAGCAACACTTTCACAGTCTTTAGCGCGAAACCGCCCTACGCGCTAACCCAACTTAACATGTAACTATTCAGCATCCGGGACACAACAGCCGTTCGCTGAGCGGAGTCGAAGCGAACAAACCGGCTTCGACTCCGCTCAGCCTACGGTAAATTTGACTTATTAGAAGTCGCTCTGAATAGTAACTATTCAGCATCCGGGACAAACAGCCGTTCGCTGAGCGGAGTCGAAGCGAACAAACCGGCTTCGACTCCGCTCAGCCTACGGTAAATTTGACTTATTAGAAGTCGCTCTGAATAGTTACCTTAACATTAAGCCTACTCATTACATTAACGCACAATTGGCGTACAATTTCTCCATCGACTAGGGGAGACGCAAATGACATCCATCGAAACCAGCAAACAACAACGTATGCATATTCGCCTTGATACGTTTTCAAAACAACAACTGGAAAAAGCCGCTCGTTATAACCACAAAAGCCTATCCGAATTTGTCCTGTCCCAAGCCTTAACCGCCGCCGAACAAATCATCAGCGAACATGAACAAATCACCCTATCTACTGCTGATTGGGACTTATTTTTAGACGCTTTAGAAAATCCCCCCTCCAGAAATAGCAAACTTAAACAGGCATTACAATTACATCAAGCATCCGTGCAGCCGACGGCATGTAACTCAACATCACCACACTGAACGCTCAGCAGCAACGCAAACACTTTGATTGTGGTGAAACCAGCCTTAATATTTATTTACAACAGTTTGCCAGCCAAAATATAAAACACAGGATTAACAAAGTCTTTGTCGCTACGCCTGTTAATAATACAAAAACGATTATCGGCTATTACACACTTAGCGCGGAAAGTATTAAGGTTGCTGACTTGCCGCACCCATTAAAACTGCGTTTGCCCAATTACCCAGTGCCTATCGCGTTATTGGGACGCTTGGCGGTTGATAAAAACTTTCAGGGGCAAGGTTTAGGCTCAATCCTGTTAGCCGATGCCATACAGCGTGTGGAACAGGTCAGCGAAGTGCTGGCGGTTTATGCGATTGTTGTGGATGCGTTAAATCCCACCGCCGCTGGGTTTTATCAACAATTTGGCTTTATGCCGTTTCCCGAAAAACCGCTTAGCTTGTTTTTACCGATGACGACTTAAATCAGCGGTGTAGGTCGGGTTAGCACACGATAGGCTTAGGCCTTGCAAAATCACATTGTGATTTACTGGGCACTTGTCGTTTTTCATTACCAAGCTCTGTTTGCTGGGTTCCACTGTCGTCATCTTACCCGCTTGGTGACAATTCAATCCTAGGCATCAATTCATATCACGCTAACGGGATTGAAAAAACCAAAACTGACCACACACAAAAAAGGCTTAGGTATTTACGACCTAAGCCTTTGAATTATTGGAGCCAATGACGGGAGTCGAACCCGTGACCTACTGATTACGAATCAGTTGCTCTACCAACTGAGCTACATCGGCTTTGGAGATGATGCCTAGCTAGGGTTTGGCATCGTAGTGGTTAAAAATATCATAATTATTGGTTTTGTTAAAGCTGATGACATTGTAGGCATCTTGGTGTCCGCCCATTTCCATGCCGGGTGTGCCGCTGGGCATTCCGGGTACGGCGAGGCCCGCGACTTGGGGTTTTAGGTGCAATAGCTTGTTGATGTCTGCCGCCGGGACGTGGCCTTCTATGACATAGCCATTGACGATGGCGGTGTGGCACGAGGCCATTTCGGCGGAGACGGCGTATTGTTGTTTGATGGCATCGACGTTGTCCAGCACTTGGTCTTGCACTTTAAAGTTGTGGTCTTTTAAATGCGCCAGCCATTTGCCGCAGCACGAACAGCTGGCACTGCGGTACACGGTGATGTCTGTAGGTTGTTCGGCTATCGCCAGGCTTTGGTAGGCCAAAAGTGCTGCTGTAATAAGTAATCTTTTCATCGTGGTTTAGGCGTGGTAAGCGGGGCTGTAAGCGTGGACGGCATCGACCATAGCTTTGACATGTTCGGGGTTGATGTCGGGTAAGATGCCGTGGCCTAGGTTGAAGACGTGACCTGAGCCGTTGCCGTATTTGTGCAGGATGGTTTTGACTTTGTCCACAATCACTTCGGGTTTGGCGTACAGGGCAACCGGATCCATATTGCCTTGTAAGGCCACTTTGTCGCCTACGCGGGCGCGGGCGGTGTGGATGTCGGTTTGCCAATCCAAGCCGAGTGCGTCATATCCGGCATCGGCCATGGTTTCTAACCATAAACCGCCGCCTTTGGTGAATAAGATGGTGGGGATTTGTTGGCCGTCCACTTCGGTTTTAAGTAAGGCGCGGACTTGTTTGGCGTAGTACAGGGAAAATTCGTTGTAGTCTTCGCTGGTCAACATGCCGCCCCAGGTGTCGAATAGCATGACGGCTTGGGCGCCAGCCTCAATTTGGGCATTAAGGTAGGCGGCGACGGTTTGCGCCAGTTTGTCGAGCATGATGTGTAGCAGTTGCGGTTGTTCGTACATCATGCTTTTGATTTTTTGGAAGCTTTTGCTGCTGCCGCCTTCCACCATGTAGGTGGCAAGTGTCCACGGGCTGCCGGAAAAGCCTATTAACGGCACGCTGCCTTGTAATGATTTGCGGATAAGGCTGACGGCATCGGTGACATAACGCAGTTCGTCGGCAGGATCGGGTATTGGTAAGTTGTTGACGTCTGCAGCGGTTTTGGTGGGCTTGCTAAATTTGGGGCCTTCGC
>JABFST010000090.1 GCA_013140465.1 Methylococcaceae bacterium | reverse complement strand
GCGCAGGGTTTCGCGGGTTGCGCCCAGTGCGCGCGCGGCGGCGGTGAGGTTATTGTCGGCGCGTTCTAGGGCATTTTTTATGATAAACCTGTCCATGTCATCTAAGGCCATACTGCCATCCAAAGGCAGGTAGATGCCTGTTTCGGCTGTATCGATGCCGACAGCCTCTGCACTTGCCGTCACCTGCGGTGTTAGCCCCGGCAATTGCAGCCATTGTGCCGGAAAGCTGGCCCCATCTGAAAACAGCACGCAACGCTCGATCACGTTGCGCAGTTCCCGCACATTTCCGGGCCAATGGTGCGCCTTAAGCTTGTCCCACACCTCTTGGGGAATCTCTTTTACCTGCCGTCCGGCTTTGGCGTTGTATTCGGCGACAAACAGCGGCACGAGTTCGTCCAAATCTTCAACGGCTTCACGCAACGGCGGCAAAATCACCTTAAACACACTCAGGCGATGATATAAATCGGCACGGAAACTCCCTGCCCTGGTCATCTGCTCTAAGTCGCGGTTGCTGGCGGCGACTATTTGCACATCAACGCTAATTTCTTTTTCGCCACCTAAACGCCGCACTTTATGGTCTTCAATCGCCTTCAGCAATTTGGCCTGCAAATCCAGCGGCATTTCGCCAATTTCATCCATAAACAAAGTGCCGCCGTCGGCTTGTTCCAACAAACCACGATGCCGTCCTGATGCACCCGTAAAAGCCCCAGGCTCATGCCCAAACAATTCCGATTCCAACAATTCGCGCGGCAATGCCGCACAATTGACTTCAATCATAGGTTGTTGCGCACGCGGGCCGCCGTAGTGCAGGATCCGTGCCGTCAAGCCTTTGCCTGTGCCGCTTTCACCGCCAATAATTAAGGCACTGAACGGCACTTGGGTCAGCTTAGCCAACAATTGCCGCACGTTTTGCGCTTGTACGCTATGCCCCAAATAGGCATCGGGCGAATAGCGGCGGTGTCCTTGCTTGGTTTGGTCTATCACCCGACGCTGGATCGACGCGCTGCGCGTGGCACTGGTGACGACCAAATCCAAGCGTTCCAAATCACAGGGTTTTTCCAAAAAATCATAAGCCCCCAAGCGCAGTGCGCGGACCGAATCGGGGACGCTGCCATATCCGGTCAGAAACAGCCATTCGGCATAGCTGGCCTGTTTTTTCATGGCTTCCATAAAATCGAGGGCATTGCCGTCGGGCAAATTCATGTCGGAGAGTATCAACAACGGTTCTATGCGATTTTTGAGCAACAAAGCCCGGGCTTCGGCTAAGCTGCTGGCCAAGACCACATCCCAGCCTTGGGCGCGGTAATGGCGCGACAATTCTGAGCCTAACAGTTTTTCATCTTCAATGATGAGTAAGGTTTCTTTCATGGTTTTGTTCCTGTTAAACACGCTGTTGGCAACACTACGCTAACGCACGCGCCATGAGGTTGCAAGTTGCTGAGGGTGATGCTGCCGCCACTGTCTTTAATAAACCGTTGCACCATGACCAAGCCCAAGCCTGTGCCTGTTTGTCGGCTGGTACGGAACGGCCTGATGCCATAATCGAGCATGTCTTGGCAAAAGCCGGGGCCGTTGTCGGTCACCTCCAAACGCAGCCCCGACGCTTCGGTGCGCACCTTAATACAGATGGTGCCTGCCGCCCCATCCAAGGCATCGGCGGCATTCAGCAATAAGTTAAGCAGGGCTTGGCGCACGCCGCTTTCTGGCAAATGCACCCATAAGGTATCGGGTATGTCGCTGCTTAAGCCTATCGATTCGGCAATTTGGTAGCGGGTGAGAGCCAGCAAGTCTTGTATCAAGCGGCTCAGGTCAACATCACTGGCGGCCTCAGGGGTATGGCGGCTTTGTCCGAGCATGTCATTAAGCAAGCGCGCCAACCGTTTTAACTCATTGCCTATCAGTTCTATGCGGTCGCATTGGTTTGGGTCTGCCATTTCCCTGCGCAAATTGCTGAAGGCCATTTGGATGCCCGCCAAGGGGTTGCGGATTTCATGCGCAAACTCCGCCGCCACCTCGCCGATGGCCGCCAAACGTTCTGCCCGCGCCAAACTATTTTGTTGGTCCAACAGGGCTTGGGTTGCCAGCCTGACTTCCCGTTGTAAGGATTGCGCATACAGGCGTTTGGCTTCTTCCAGCTCCGCCAGATGTACGACCATTTCGTTGTAGCTGTTAAACACCGGAAACAGCAAAGGGTCCAAATGGTCAATCGTGATCGGCGTGTAATTTTCGTCGGTCAACCGTTCCAATAGCTGCCTTAAGTCGTTGAGCGGGTGCAAAATCCGGTAGTGCAAAAAAAACATCGCACCCAGCAAAATCAGCACAAACGTCGCCAAGGCGTAATACAGCTCGGTTTGGGTGTCTAGGTTGATGTCTTCCAATTGCTGTTCGCGCCGCAAACCTTCTGCGTCTAGGGTTTTGCCCATGACTTCCAAGGCTTGGATGAGGCGGGCATTTTTTTCCAAATGCCCCAAGTGGTCTACATCTGCCAATAGCCCGCTGACGGTTTGTAGGTTGGTACGCGTCTCGGGCGACAAATAGCGCGTGTCATCCATCAGCGTGTGCATTTCGCCTAAGGTTTTGGCCAACGCGGTAGGCTGGGCGGCAACGCCAGTTTCGGTCACATAGGCCAATAAGGCTTGTTGCAAACCTACCGACACGTTTTGGATGCGGTGCGAATAGTCTACATACGACAAGACGCTCTCAAAATGATGCAAGTTGCGCCACACCATGCCGCCTAATATAGCCAGGGCCAACACTAACAAACCTAAGAAGGCCAAGGCGCGGCGTTTTGCGGGACGATAAAACAGTGGGGTCATGGTGTTTGGCTAAGCCTTAGAAAAGGGAAAGGCGCGTTTGCGATGCCATGCACACACGCTTTATGAGGGCAGCATCGCTACCGCCGCCATTAGGGGGGGTGTTAAAGCCAAGTTATAGGCTGGGTTAGAATAACGTAACCCAGCAAAATCAGAATGTTGGTTTTCCGTCTTATTAGCGGCAAGAAAAGACCTGCGAGGTTTATAAAACCTCGCAGGACTGCCGCTATTGCCTACAACGACTGGGAAGTTACTCCCAAACTAGCTTTTACGACATCCTCAACATAGCGTTGGGCGTAGGCACTTTAGAGATACAGTTTTTTATACGCCGCTACAGGCTCGGCAAAGCTGGTGTTAGCCGCCACTAAAGCATCCAGTTCCGCCACCATCAAAGTGCGTATGTCTATGGGTTTGGACACCTTAAATTCGGCCAATTTTTGCTGGGCTTCCGCCGCGCCCTCGTAGTCACCTTGCAAAAAAAGGCTGACCGACAAGGAATAATACGCATAGCTTTTTTTATCGCCCAATAAAGGCAGCAAGACACCGCTGCTTTTGGAGGTTTCAAAATACCAAAGCTCTTGGTTTTCCAGCTTAGCCATGATGCGCTTATCTTCTAACCATTCAATCGCTTGTTTTTGATAGCTGACCGCTTGGCTTAAATACTCTAGCCGCCAATAAATTTTGGCGCTTTCCAAGGCAGACAGCGGATATTCCTTATTTCTGCCAAATTCCTTAATCGCTTCTTCGTAATGTTGTTGTTTGAAATAAATCGCCCCCAAGTTGTTGCGGTATTTGGGGATAGGGGCGATGTCTATGGCTTTTAACGCTTCGACAATCGCCTCTTCGGCGTTGCCTTGTTGGTCATAAAGGCGCGCCATATCATAATGGGCTTCGGCAAGCTTGGGGCTTTGCGCGATAGCCCGCGTGTAATATTTCAGGGCTTGATCCACGTCATTGCTTGCCGCATAAAATTCCCCTAAAAACAAGTTGATATGAGGGTCGTCGGGGTGTTGTTGGTAAGCACTGTCGAGGGCTTCTTTAAAGCCCACCTGCATAAAGGTTTCGCGCAATTGGGAGACTTGCAAGCCCCAAGCCGCTTCCTTGTTTTTGGGGTGGGCATGCAACTCATCGGCAAATATGCGTTTGGCATCGCTGTAATAGCCGTTGTTTAAGGCATTGTCCCCTTCCACTATCAGTTGTTTGTCGGCAACAGGCGGTTTTTTGGACTTGTCATAATGGTTAGCCGCCCATCCCCCAGCGATGATGAGGATGATAAATGCCAAGGCAAGGCTAATTTTTTTTATAGAGTTCCATAGCTTGGGTAAAAAATTCATAGTTTCGTCCTAATTGGAAACGACTCGCAGATCAATCACACGGGGCAGCACTTTCCCCCACAATTAGCCACCCGGCCTTAAGCGTTTTGCCGTGCAGCCGACGTCCTTGCGCACCGCATTAGCGGGTAAAAGGGCTGAAAGGGGCAAAGCCTACAGTGTACAATCCGCTATCTAGCCGATTTCTATGTTCAGGTATTGTTATAAGCAGTTTTATGGATGCCAACGGCAATCAAAAACTGTCTGTTTCTCCTCATCTTTCCGGCGCACTATTATAGTCCGGGAGCGGGAAGTATGGCACGCCACACAACTCTCTTCAAACGATAGCTGGCAGCAAATACGCCTATCAGCCGCCGGAACTAGCCGCCTTAGCGCGGTTTTCGCGGCGTGGCGCACAGGCATAAGGAACGGTGGCTTCGGCACGCCATGCCCTCTTTGGCAGGGAGTGGCCTTAGGCAACCACTTTTGCAGATGGCTAACAATGGCACCAGCCCCATCTTGCGGTTGCCCTATAAAGTACATTTTCTAATCAAAAACAACGCCGTCAGGTAATATTTCACAAAACACTCGCTGGTATTTGCGTGGGTTTCAGCCGATAATCCCAAGTTTGGCGTGTGGAAACACGTCAGCCCGTCACCTTATCAGCATTGCGCAACAGACACATCAACCTACGCCATGAAAAATTGCAAGATTGCGTTAATGAACTTAAATTATCCGGCATACTACGCCGCCCCTAGCGACATTTTAAACCAGCCTGATGCCACGCTGACCGTCAATGACCCTTTAGCTTAATACTCATGGCCCGCATCCCTTTCGACAAACCCATGCAATCCCGGCGAATTCCGCTACGTTTGGCTCTTATAGTGCCGTTTGTGCTGCAAATTATTGCGGCGGTGGGCTTAGTCGGCTATTTGTCGTACCGGAGCAGCCAACAGGCGGTGGAAAAACTAGCCAATGAGCTGATGACCGAAACCAGCAACCGCATAGACCAACACTTAAACAGTTATTTAGGCAAGGCCCAAGAAACTAACCGCACCCATATCAACGCCTTCGAGGCGGGTATCCTTGACTTGGCTGACTTTAAGGCAATAGGCAAATATTTTTATCGGCAAGCGCGTAGCAAAGATTTTTCTTATATGAGTTTTGGCAACAGCCTAGGCGCTTATATCGGTGCAGGTTACGGCGAGGGCAACCAGCTGGAGATCACGGAAATACCCGCTACCGATTTAGGCCAGCTCGACATTTACCCTGCTGACCAAGAAGGCAACCGTGATGTAGCGCGTATGACCAGCAAACCGTCGCTGATTACCCAAGAAGCCTGGTATGTCGATGCTATTGCGGCAAAAAAACCCATCTGGAGTTCGATTTACAGTTGGGGCGACTTGCAAGGCCATATCAGCGTTTCCGCCAGCACCCCGGTTTATAACCACCAGCAGCATTTGCTCGGCGTATTTGGTATTGATTTGGAGCTGTCTAAAATCAGCCAATTCCTAAAAACCCTCAACAGCCGCAAAGCAGGCTGCATTTTTATCATCGAACCCTCAGGCTTGATCGTCGCCAGCTCGGAAGACGAATCTCCGGTGGTGATCGCTAACGGCAAAGCCTCGCGCTTAAACGCCGTCAACAGCCAGCAGCCGATGATCCGCGATGTGGCCCTCAACTTAATTGCGCATTTTGGCAATTTAAATGCCATCACCCAACCGCAACTGCTCCGCCCTGCGCTTGCTGACAGGCCGTTTGTGCGCGTCATCCCTTACCGCGATGCGTATGGGCTAAATTGGCAAGTGGTGATGGTGATTCCAGAAACGGAATTTATGGGTGAAATCAATGCCAACACTAAAATCACCTTACTGCTGTGCCTGATTATTTTGGCGATAGCCACGGGTTTGGGGTTTATCGCTTCCAACTTAATTGCCGCCCCGATACGCCGTTTAAGCCTGGCGAGCAGGGCGATAGCCAATGGCAAGCTCAACCAAGCGGTCAATGTTCAAGGCATCGCCGAACTGGAAACGCTGGCAGATTCATTTAACCAAATGGCCAGCCAGTTAAAGGTCTCGTTTGAAACGCTAGAGAACCGTGTGCAACAACGCACAGCTGAACTGGCTATCGCCAAAGAAAAATCCGAGGTGGCAAACCAAGCCAAAAGTGCCTTTATTGCCAATATGAGCCACGAATTGCGCTCGCCGCTTAATGCCGTGATTGGCTTTTCGCAAGTGATATTGCGCACCCAAAACCTGCCCGCAGAACATTATGAGAACGTCAGCATTATCCACCGCAGTGGCGAATACTTATTGACGCTTATCAATAACGTGTTGGATTTCTCTAAAATTGAGGCGGGGAAAACCACGCTTAACCTTAAAGACTTTAATTTTCGGCAATTGCTGGGCGATTTGGAGGAAATGCTGCACCTACACGCCAGCAATGCGAGTTTGGCACTGGTCTTTGACCTAGACGATAATTTGCCGCAGTTTCTCCATGCCGATCAAGTCAAGTTGCGGCAAATATTGGTCAATTTATTAGGCAATGCCATCAAGTTTACGGCATCGGGCGAAGTGGTGCTGGCGGTCAACGCTTTTCCCCACCCTGCCAGCGATATCGTCACGCTTAAGTTCAGCATCAGCGATACCGGCATAGGCATAGCCCCCGAAGAGCTGGATTCCTTATTTGAGGCGTTTTCACAAACGTCGTCAGGACGCGATGCCCAAGAAGGGACGGGCTTAGGCTTAGTCATCAGCCGCCAATTTGTACAGTTAATGGGCGGTGACATTAGCGTGACCAGCGTAGTGGGCAAAGGCAGCTGTTTTTCTTTTTCGATTGATGCGCAGTGTGGGCAAGAAATCCTAGACAGCACACCCACAGAAAAACGGCAAATCATAGGCTTGGCATCGGGACAACCCGCCTACCGCCTGTTGGTTGTCGATGACAAAGCCATTAACCGCCAGCTGTTGGTCAAGCTACTCACGCCCTTAGGCTTTGAGCTTAAAGAAGCTGGCAATGGTCAAGAAGCCATAGACATCTGGAAAGATTGGCAGCCCCAATTGATTTGGATGGACATGCGTATGCCCGTTATGGACGGCTACCACGCCACCAAATGGATAAAATCCACCACCGAAGGCAATGCCACGGCAATCATCGCGCTCACCGCCAGTGTCTTGGAAGAGCAACGCGCGATAGTGCTGTCTACAGGCTGTGATGATTTAGTCCGCAAACCCTTTAAGGCACAAGTTATTTTTGACATACTTGCCAAACACTTGGGGGTAGAATACCAATATGCTGACATGGGCGGCAACAGCATCGAAGGCTTAATGGACACACCGCTAACCACCGGACATTTTGTCGTGATGCCTAATGACTGGTTATTGCGCTTACAATTGGCAACCCTAGAAGCCGACACCGAACAAGTGTTAGCCTTAATACAAGAAATTCCCGACAACCAACAGCTGCTTGCCAAACGCTTAAGCAAATTGGCAAAACAATTTCAATTTGAACAAATCCTCGACTTAATTGAGCCACTTGTCGCCCCGTTAGACCCAACAATGTGATTTCTGATACCCTACGCCCTTATTTAGGCGTACAGTATAGCTATTCATAGCGTTCACCGACGTCCTAACAGATGCGCAACCACCTGGCAGCGCCGCCGTTGGTGGGGGAACACGCTTAAGCACAAAATATCGTAACTATTCAGCATCCGGGACACAACAGCCGTTCGCTGAGCGGAGTCGAAGCGAACAAACCGGCTTCGACTCCGCTCAGCCTACGGTAAATTTGACTTATTAGGAGTCGCTCTGAATAGTTACAAAATATCTAACATTTGTTACCAGATCCGAGTTTATGATGACAACTGAGCCTCAAACCAGCCAAGGCAATATCCTTTTGATTGATGACTTGCCCGAAAACCTGCAACTCCTGAGTGAATTGCTGATACAGCTGGGCTACACCATACGCAGTGTCACCAGCGGCAGGATGGCGTTAAAAACGCTAAAGGTTAAACGACCCGACTTAATCTTGTTAGACATCAAAATGCCCGAAATGGACGGCTACGAAGTTTGTAGCGCCATTAAGGCCGATGACAACCTGCGCGACATTCCCATCATTTTTATCAGTGCCTTAGACGACACCTTCGACAAAGTAAAAGCCTTTGCCTGTGGCGGTGTCGATTACATCACCAAGCCGTTCCATATTGAAGAAGTGGTTGCCCGCTTGGAAAACCAACTGACCATCCAACGCCAAAAAACCGTGCTGCAACAGGAAGTGCGAAAACGCCAAGAAGCCGAAGAAGTGCTGTACCAATCCCGCGCTTTGTTGTCCAGCGTACTCAATACCGCTTTGGACGGCATTGCCGCCATGCAGGCCATACGCAACCCGCAGTCGGGTGAAATTGATGACTTCATGTGTTTGGTGGTCAACCCCGTCATCGCCAAAGTCTTTAAACAAACGCGCGAAGAACTGATCGGCAAACTGGTGTTTAAAAAGTTTATTTACCGCATCAACCCCGACTTTTTCGAGCGCATTGTCAATGTCGTTGAATCCGGCGAACCCCTTGAAGCCGACTTTTACTATCCCCTAGATGAAGCCTCATGGTTTCATTTTGTCGCGGTCAAATTGGGCGATGGTTTTGCGATCACCGTGCGCGACATCACCTCGCGCAAAAACATGGAGTTAGAATTGCACCAAGTCAATCTTGAACTGCAACTTCTGGCACACATGGACGGCCTGACTAAAATTGCCAACCGCCGCAGTTTTGATGAATTCTTAAACCGCGAATGGCGGCGTTTGTACCGTTCATCCCAACCCTTGTCGCTGTTGTTGCTCGATGTCGATCACTTTAAGTTGTATAACGATTTTTATGGCCATCAACAAGGCGATGATTGCCTGATCCAAATTGCGCAAATCTTACAAAACACCGTGTCGCGCCCCGTTGATCTCGTGGCACGTTATGGTGGCGAAGAATTTGTCATCGTCTTGCCCGAAACCGGACAAGACGGCGCGGTCACCATAGCCATCGCCATCCGCAATGCCATCCGCGCTGCTGCCATAGCACACGAAAAATCATCAGTCAGTATGCTAGTCACGGTCAGCATAGGCATCAGCTGCCTGACTCCTATGTCAGAATTCAGCCCAGAAAACCTGATCGACCAAGCCGACAAAGCCTTATACCAAGCCAAACAGCAAGGCCGCGACCAGTACCAGCTAAGTGTGCACTAGCCGCGTTGGCGCACTGTGGCACGCCAGTGATAGTCTTTGATAGCCCCCAATGCTTTGATTTTTCAGCCTCCCCAGCGCAACTTACGATAAAATGGCGCTTGTTAAATAAATACAACCGACGGTTATTGTATGTGCAAGAAAATAGTCCCAGTCTTACTGTTGTCCGGCTTGCTCAGCGCGTGTCTGACCAGCCCCACGGGCCGCAGCCAACTTATCTTTATGCCCGATGCGCAAATCAACCAAATGGGCCTACAAGCCTTTGACACCCTAAAAAAAGAAACCCCTATTAGCCGCAACAGCCGCTATAACCAAACCGCCAGTTGCATCGCCCAGGCCCTCATCAAAGAAGTCGGCGGCAGTTGGGAAGTTGTGGTGTTTGAAGACAAATCACCCAATGCCTTTGCCCTGCCCGGCAATAAAATTGGCATCCACACGGGTATGCTTGCCTTAGTCAAAACCCAAGACCAACTGGCGGCGGTCATCGGCCACGAAATCGGTCATGTCTTAGCCAAACACAGCAACGAACGCGCCTCGCAAGAATTGGCGGTCAACCAAGGCATGGCCCTTATCCAAGCTGTTACCACCCCGCAAACCGCCTTAGGCCAAACCGCATTTGGTTTGCTGGGCGTCGGTGCGCAATACGGCGTGTTGATGCCGTTTAGCCGCACCCAAGAAAGTGAAGCGGATATGATCGGCGTAGATTTAATGGCAAGGGCTGGTTTTGACCCCAAACAAAGCGTTACGCTGTGGCAGTTGATGGCACAAGCCACCCAAGGCCAACAACCTTTGGAATTTATGTCCACCCACCCCGCCCATGCCACGCGCATCCAAAACCTAGAACAACACATGCCGCAAGCCTTGGGTCTTTACCAGCAAGCCCAAACGGCGGGAAAACAACCGCATTGCCAATAAACCATGACCCCGCATTTAAAAAACTTACACGCCTACCCGTTTGAACGGCTGGCACAATTGAAAGCGGGCGTCGTCCCGCCTAGCGACAAATCCGCGATAGTCTTGTCCATCGGCGAACCTGCCCATGCCACGCCGCCGTTTATCAGCGCGGCGTTACAAGCGCACAGTGCGGGTTTGTCCAAATACCCGACCACCAAAGGCATCCCCGAATTACGCCAAGCCATCGCCGCGTGGTTGGCAACACGCTACCAAATCCCTGAAGATAACTTGGATGCCGAAACCCAAATCTTGCCAGTTAGTGGCACGCGTGAAGCCTTGTTTTCGTTTGCCCAATGCGTGCTTGATGCCAGCGCCAAGCCCATCGTCATCATGCCCAACCCGTTTTATCAAATCTATGAAGGCGCGGCCTTATTGGCGGGGGCAGAGCCGTATTTTTTAGCCACACCCGAAGCCAACGGCTATTTGCCCGATTTTGACAGCGTGCCGACAGACGTTTGGCAACGCTGCCAGTTGCTGTATATTTGTTCCCCCGGTAATCCTTGCGGGGCTATCATCAGCTCAGCACGCCACGAGCAACTTATCAGGCTGGCGGAACAGTATGATTTTGTCATCGCCTCCGACGAATGCTATAGCGAATTGTATGACGACGAAAGCCAGCCGCCAGTCGGCTTGTTGCAATCGGCGTATAACATGGGCAACACCGATTTTAAACGTTGCGTGGTGTTCCATAGCCTGTCCAAACGCTCGAATGCGCCGGGCTTGCGGTCAGGGTTTGTCGCCGGGGATGCCGAGATTTTGCAGGCTTATTTCCAATACCGCACTTACCAAGGCTGCGCCCTGCCTGTGCCGACCCAATATGCCAGCATCACGGCTTGGCAAGATGAACAGCATGTCGTCGAAAACCGCCGCTTGTATCGGGAAAAATTTGCCGCCGTCATCGACATCTTAAAAGACACTGCCGACATCCAAAAACCGCCAGCAGGTTTTTATATCTGGCTAAAAACGCCGATAGCCGACACCGATTTTGCCCAACAACTGTTTGCCCAAGAAAACGTCACCGTTTTGCCGGGCAGTTTTTTATCGCGTGATTTCCACGGGCAAAACCCTGGGCAAAACCACGTCAGGATCGCCTTGGTTGCGCCGCTATCCGACTGTGTAGCTGCCGCCGTGCGCATCAAACATTTTCTTAACACCTTAAAATAATAATACTATGTCACAACTTGAAACCCTTATTAACGAAGCCTTTGAATACCGCGCCGACATCACCCCTGCCACGGTCAGCGCTGAAGTCCGCGCTGCCGTCAAAGAAACCCTTAACCTGCTCGATCAAGGCGTGTTGCGCGTTGCCGAAAAAATCGACGGCGATTGGGTCACGCACCAATGGCTAAAAAAAGCCGTGTTGCTGTCGTTTAGGATTAATGAAAACCGCCTGATGGACGGCGGCAACACCCGTTATTACGATAAAGTGGAATCCAAATTCGCCCACTATTCCGAAGCCGATTTTGCCAAAGCCGGGGTACGCGTTGTGCCTAATGCCGTCGCACGGCATGGTTCTTACATTGCACCGGGCGCGATTTTAATGCCGTCTTACGTCAACATAGGCGCGTATGTGGACAGCGGCACGATGGTGGACACTTGGGTGACGGTCGGCTCGTGCGCACAAATTGGTAAAAACGTGCATTTGTCCGGCGGCGTTGGCATTGGCGGGGTTTTGGAACCCTTACAAGCTGGCCCTACCATTATTGGCGACAACTGCTTTATCGGTGCGCGTTCTGAAATCGTTGAAGGCGTTATCGTCGAAGACGGCTGCGTTATTTCCATGGGCGTTTATATCGGCCAAAGCACTAAAATCTTTAACCGCATGACTGGCGAAGTCAGCTACGGACGCATTCCGGCCGGTTCGGTCGTGGTGTCCGGCAACCTACCTTCCGCCGACGGCAGCTATAGCCTGTATTGTGCAGTAATTATCAAACAAGTGGATGAACGCACGCGTAGCAAAACCGGGATTAATGAGTTGTTGCGGGATTAATTTATTGCGCAGCGTTTAACCCCCTGCCATTGACCGCAATGATGCCGCCATTCCTGTGAGAATGGCGGCATGTTCGGAGTGCAACGGCTTTAGACGTTGCCAAGTATGCCGCAAAATCTTAGTTGTATTGCCAAGAAGCATAATTAAAAAGTGCCACGCCATTTTGGGATTATCCTGCCAGTCCACCCTAACCCGACCAAACTATGATTAATAACGATGTCCTGCGCCGCGTGCGCTACGCCTTAGCCCTCAAAGACCAAACCGTCATCGAGATATTTGCCTTAAGCGAGGCGGAAGTGACGCGCGACGACTTGCTGCACTGGCTAAAAAAAGACAATGAAGCTGACTTTGTTAAACTCGACAGCAAGCATTTGGGGCAGTTTTTGGATGGCCTGATTATCTACAAACGCGGCAAACAAGAACCACCCGCAGGTGCGGCGCAAGCCGCAGCAGAACCGCTGAATAATAACGGCATCCTAAAAAAACTGAGGATCGCCTTGGAATTTAAAGAAGAAGACATGCTCAATACCTTAAAGCTCGCGGATTTTGAGCTGTCAAAAGGCGAGCTGAGTTCGTTCTTTAGGCAAAAAAGCCATAAGCATTACCGCGAATGCGGCGACCAAATTTTAAGAAACTTTTTACAAGGCTTGACGATACATTTTAGAAGCCCCGATTAATGGGCATAGCCCACCACCTAACGACAAGGTTTACACCATGAACGAAAAAATCTCCAATAACGCCATGATTTATGCCACTTTAGCCTTAAACAGCGAAGTGGAATTACAACGCGATTATTTAGAATCGGACGAAGTACCCGATGACGAACGCGAGAATGAAGAAGAAATTCTTGCCGATTTGGAGCAAGCTTTTATGGAATTTGTCGATTTATACAAAAAACGCTGCAAAGCCGATAAAGACTTACCCAGTATTGAAGAATTGCTGAACAGCCAGTTATAAGCCTTATGTACACGCTGTACGGCATTAAAAATTGCGACACCGTTAAAAAAGCGCGGCAGTGGCTAGACAGCCACGGCATCGCTTATCGTTTCCATGATTTTCGGGTGGATGGCTTAACGGCGGCGCAACTTGATGATTTTGTCGCCCGCAGCGACTGGCAAACTTTGCTAAACCGCAACAGCACCAGCTGGCGGCAACTGACGGCGGCACAACAAACCGACCTGGACCAGCATCGCGCTTGTGCCTTGATGCTGGAATTTCCCACCCTGATTAAACGCCCGGTGCTGGACACAGGCGCACAATTAATGATTGGCTTTAAAGCCGACCTCTACCAAGCCCTAGCATAATGACTGCAAGCTTAACCTTATTAAATGACTTGATTAAACGCGCCTCGGTAACGCCTAAAGATGAAGGTTGCCAAGACGTGTTGGCAGAACGCCTGGTTAAACGGGGTTTTAAAGAAGAACGCCTGGATTTTGCCGACACCCAAAATATTTGGTTACGGCGCGGCACCGCAAAACCGTTGTTTACTTTTTTAGGGCATACCGATGTCGTGCCGCCCGGGCCTTTAGAGGCATGGCTGTCACCTCCGTTTGAACCCACCATCCGTGACGGCAAGCTCTATGGTCGCGGTGCGGCGGATATGAAAGGCGGCATCGCCTGCTTTATCACCGCAGTTGAACGCTTTATCGACCACTATCCCGACCATCAAGGCTCTATCGCCGTGTTGCTGACCAGCGACGAAGAAGGTATCGCCACGCACGGCATCGTCAAAGTGGTTGAGGTGTTGGAACAACGCCAAGAAAAAATTGACTGGTGTTTGGTTGGCGAACCATCGTGCGACCAAAAAATGGGTGATGTGATCCGCGTGGGACGGCGTGGCTCGCTGTGCGCCAAACTAACGGTGATAGGCATCCAAGGCCATGTGGCGTATCCTGAATTGGCGGATAATCCCATACACGCGTTTGCCCCCGCCTTAAAAGAGCTGACCGAAGAAGTGTGGGATCACGGCAATGCGTTTTTTCCGCCCACCAGTTTGCAGGTGTCCAACATCAATGCGGGCACGGGCGCAGAAAACATTATCCCCGGCAGTGCCGAAGTGCAGTTTAACCTGCGGTTTTGTACGGAATTGGATGAGGCCATCATCAAACAACGCACCCACGCCATTTTGGATAAACACGGTTTGAACTATGAACTGCAATGGCGCTTGTCCGGCAACCCGTTCCTGACCGCACAAGGCCGATTGATTGATGCCACCCATGCGGCGATTAAAACCGTTACTGGCTTTGAACCGCTGGATGATACTGGCGGCGGTACGTCGGACGGGCGTTTTATCGCCCCGACAGGTGCAGAAGTGATTGAACTGGGGCCGCTGAATGCTAGCATTCATAAAGTGAATGAGCATGTCGGCCTAGAAGAATTGGAAACCTTAACAGCTATTTACGAACAGATTTTAGTCAATTTGTTGGCAGCACCGCAGTAACTAAACCCGCATCACATAAAGCGTGTGGCTGGCCCACACGCTATTTCTTAAAATACCCGCTCACCACCGCAGCAAACGAGAGCTCGTTTTTAGCCAGCGGTTTGATAATCGCAAACGCATCCACCAAAATCTTGCTGGCCTTGGTGATATTTAAGCTATTTTCGCGGATTAAATCAAACGCCCCAAACATTGCCAAAAAGAAGAATTGTTTGATTAATGAATAATGGTTGCGGTTTAGCCCTGCCAAAATCGCTATCGATTCTTGGGCATTAACGCCACCGCATTGCAGATATTTAAACACCGCCGTTTTCAGCAAATCATTCGACATCACGCCATATAAAGCGTTTGCCAAAATATTCAAGTTGGCATTGGCGTGTTGCCTATCGCGGTAATAGGCTTCGATTTTTTCGTGAATTAAGTCGGTGTTGCCAAAATCGGGCATTGCCAACAAATGTGCGCTTAAGATTTGGATGTCCGAAAACACTGCCGTCAACCCGCCGCCCGTTAAGGGGTGGCGCATATTCAGGGCATCGCCCAACATCACCGCACCTTTACGGATAATCGGTTTGGCAGCCATATAATGGTTGGGCATGACTTTAAAGCCGCCTTCTTGCAGGGCTTGCTCGTAGCTATGGCGCATACACGCGGGCATATAAGGGGTCACGTTAGTGTCCAGATGGTCTTGCAATAACTGTTTGCGGGGCAATTGTTCGCCCGGAAAATCAATCAACAAGCGCACTTCGTTATTGGAAATGGGATAGCAGATAAATGGCGTAGGGCCCGACAAAAACACATGCCCATGCTTAGGGAATGGCATCTCGCAGTCTTTTAAGATAATGCCGATAAAATACGAAGTGACGGTTTTTTGGTTGTTGCTGAGATGTTCGCGGAAATTGGAGAAAAAACCATCGCTAGTGATGGTTAACGGGGCGTGGATGGTTTTGATTTGCGAGGTGATGGATTCGCGGTAACTGACACCGATAATTTCGTGGCGGTCATTTTCCAATAACTGCAAAGCTTTACCGTGTATTTGCGTGACCGTGTTATTTAACAACGCACTAGCCCTAATTTTCTGTAAAAATCGGCCATTATGCAGCCCCATCCCTTTGCAGTCAGGCGGATATGGCACAGTGGTTTTTTCATCGCCTTGAATCAACGCATAACCGTCAACAGGCTGGGCATCAAAACCGTCCAACAAATGCCCTAAGCCCATTTGCGCCAACGATGCCACTGCACCCGGCTGTAATAATTCGCCGACTATGCGTTTTTTTTCTTTATAACAATGGTCTATTAACGCAATCCTAATGCCTTTGGGGGCCAGATAAGCGGCAATGGTCGCCCCTGCCATGCCTGCGCCGATAATACAAATGTCGAATTCTGATTTCATAGTAAGCTTTGTGTTTCAATGACTTGAATCTGCGTTGCTGCGGTTGTCATGCGTGGGATAGCCTGCGGTATCGGCTCAACGCCCAGATTGGAAAGATATTCCTATAATTGGCATAGGTTATCATACAGTTATAATTAAAAACGCCGGAAATATTTTCCTGTTGCCAATCGCCATATTCAGTTTGCCGCGCCAATAATAATTGGATGCCTGTGCTGATTACGGCCTTATCGCCATAATCCGCCGCCATCAAGGCCAGCAACGCCCAAGCTGTGTTGACGACTTGCGAGCAGTCGGCTTCGGTATACACTAATTTAGCACAAGACTCGAAGGTTTCCCCCCAACCGCCATCCGCTTTTTGCTTAGCCACCAAAAAGCTACACGCGTGCTTGATGCTGGCGGCAATCTGGGCATCATCAAAATACGCCTGGCCCAGGGCTTTGCTTAAGGCTTCCACGGCAAACCAAGTGGCATAAGTAAAACACACGGCCCAGCCGCCATACCAAGAACCATCGGCTTTTTGGCGCTGGAGGATAAATTGCAAACCTAGGCGTATGGCAGCGCGGACTTCGTCACGACGATATTCTGGCGCGGTGGCTTGCATGTCCATTAAGGCAATCACACAAGCGGCGGTGCATTCCGTCCAAGAATAATCAATCATAATATCGGCAAACACTTCCGACGGATTGAGCTTTTCTAACCATTTAGGGCCACGGCTACGCTCGTAAGTCGCCCAACCGCCATCATCATTATGATAAGACAGGATGACATCCACGGCGCGTTGCAAACGTTCCCCGCTAATCGTTGCCGTAACCAGCCCTGATTGTTGCAAAGCCAACACCGCACTCAAGCCTTCCGCCGTACAATCGGCCACAGGCCAACCGTTTTCAGGCGTAGAAAAAGGCCAGCTGCCAATCATAGGATGCCGGAAAAACGCCGCGTGGGTCGGGTGTTCCGCGTTAATTTGGGCATAATCAATAAACTGCTGGCTTTTTGCCAAAGTTCCGGCAAACAGCCCGCCTATATCGCTTTCCAGGATCGCGCGGGTGGCAAACGCCGTATCCCACAATTGTGAACCATTATAACCGCTCATTTTCATGCCATCTTCGGCGACCCACAAATAATCATACCAACGCGCGACATGCTGCTGGAACTGCGGCGAATCTTTGCCGTAAGCGTGCCAGCTACAAATAGAATTGATGGCCTTGCTGACCGGGCCAATATTGACATAATCGGTTTGCGCGTCTTCGGCATTCAGGTAGCTTAAAATATAGCGGCAAGCTTTATTGCGTAGCCAACTGCACTTGATTTTTTCATAGCCGTTAGTGAACGCGTTCATCCACTTCAACACCGCCGACAGCTTGGTGTAATCATCTTTAGGACATAAGGCGTTGCGCTGTTTAGGCCAATCGATGCGGCTAAAGTCTTCAACATACAACTCTTGGCGCAAAGACAACACCAACTCGGTTTCTGGGGCTTGAATGCGTTGCGCATAGCAATACGCCATCGGCAAATACACCATGCGGCTATGGCACCAATACCGCCAAGGATGCACAGGCAACCACTTCGGGAACAACCACATTTCGGGAAACAAGCTG
>JABFST010000274.1 GCA_013140465.1 Methylococcaceae bacterium | reverse complement strand
GCGATGTTGTGCTACGTCACCCAAAAAGAACACTTGGGCTTGCCGAATAAACAAGACGTGCGCGAAGGCATCGTCACCTACAAAATTGCCGCCCATGCCGCCGATTTGGCAAAAGGCCACCCGGGTGCGCAAGCGCGTGACAACGCCATGTCGAAAGCGCGGTTTGAATTCCGTTGGGAAGACCAGTTCAATATCGGCCTGGATCCTGAAAAAGCCCGCGAATTCCACGACGAAACCCTGCCTAAAGAATCGGCCAAAGTGGCGCATTTTTGCTCTATGTGCGGGCCGCATTTTTGCTCGATGAAAATCAGCCAAGACGTGCGTGATTATGCCGAAGCCAAAGGCATACAAGACGAACAAGAAGCTTTGGCAAAAGGCATGGATGAAAAGTCCAAGCAGTTTCTTGAAGAAGGCGCGGCGATTTACCATAAGGTTTAAGTACCAGCTGTTGTCATGCAGACACGGTTGCGGATTTTATTAAGCCCGACTGTTACATCGAAGCACACGAAGTTTCACATGCTGCGTGGTATAAAAATTCTGCAAACGTGACCGTACAGGGATGCCGGATGCCTTAACAGCATAGCGATTCCGGCATCATGGGCGGTCATGGTAATGTCTAAATTTATTTCCTGAGGCATCCAAAATTGCAAAAATCATACGCAATTAACAGCCTATTGGTCGGCGTTGGTCTTGTGTTGTTGGTGTTGGTCTTGGCGGTACAAAAATCGCCATTGTTTTTTGCAGAATATGCAGTTTTTGTGCGTCCAGACGGACATTACCAAGTACGCGTCATGCGCAAACCATCTTGGCTGGGCGGTATGCCAGGACAAGCGGGTGATAATCCTGGCGTGGTTTGGTTGCTCGATGGACAAGGCCAGCTACTAGAACAAGCTGATGTCGAAATGGTGCAGTTAGTCGATCATGTTGATTGGCAAGGCAAAAATGTTTCCATAAAATGGGTGGCTGACTGGGATTTACCTGATTAAACCCTAGTTTTGAGTTGTTTGCCTACCTTAAATTAGATTAAGAGCCTATTGTTCACATCACCTTAGGCAAGTTCTGGCTACCCAAATTAACAGCGGATGAGGCATGGCGATTGGGTGCAGTTTGGGTCTTGCCTTTTCGCATACCTTCCGCTAACTGCTAAAACCTAATGGATTTACAACACCTCACCGACACCCTACCCACAACCCCCGCGCTAGTCTTGGATGCCGACACGCTACGGGAAAACCTCGCTGTTTTACAGGACTTGCGCCAACGCAGTGGCTGCAAAGTCTTGTATTCGATTAAAGCCTTGCCCTTATCATCGGTATTGGAGATAGCCCGGCCTTATGTCGATGGCTTTGCCGTCAGTTCATTGTTTGAGGCTAAGTTAGCGGCTGAATGTTTGCCCGCGCAAGCCAGCCTGCATTTGTCCACGCCCGGGATACGCCCTGATGAATGGCCTGAATTGGCGGCGTTGCTGACCCATGTCAGTTTTAACTCGGCTACCCAATACCTACGCCTTGCCCCCAATACGCCAGCATCTTGTGCGCTGGGGCTGCGCGTTAATCCGCACTTGTCTTTTTTGGACGATGCGCGTTTTAACCCTTGCCGTGCGCATTCAAAATTGGGGATTTCTCTGGATGAACTCTGGCAATCCTCGTATTTGGAACAGGTGCAAGGGCTGCATGTGCATACGGTATTTGCCGCCACCGACTTTAAGCCGCTGATTGCCACAGTGGCAAAACTGCGCAGTTATTTTGGCAAAGACTTGGCTAAACTGAAGTGGCTTAATTTAGGCGGTGGTTATTTGTTTAAGCAGATAGCCGACCATCGGCCTTTTATTGATCTGGTCTTGCAGTTGCGGCATGATTTTGGGCTGGAGGTTTTTATCGAACCTGGCAAGGCTGTGGTGGGCGACGCAGGGCATTTGCTGGCAACCGTGCTGGATTGTTTTGTCAGTGACGGCAAAACCGTGGCGATATTGGATACCTCGGTCAACCACAACCCCGAGGTGTTTGAATACCAACGCCAACCCAGTGTCTATGGGCATGATCCTAAAGCGGCGTATCCCACTATTCTGGCGGGTTGCACCTGCCTCGCAGGGGATGTGTTTGGTGAATACCGTTTTCACCAGCCGCTGGCGATAGGCACAAAAATAGTGTTTACCCAAGTTGGGGCTTATAGCCTGATTAAGGCCCATCGCTTTAACGGCTATAATTTCCCGGACATTTATGTGCATCAAGATGCACGGCTACAACGCGTAAAACACTATGCTTATGCCGATTACCATCAGCAATGGTCGGCGCAAGCCTAAGCCGCCAATTTCCGTTTTAGTGCAGGATAAAGACCTGCGAGGTTTATAAAACCTCGCAGGTCTGCCACTATTGCCTACAACTCATGATAAACACCCCTTTAACGTACTGTGTTGTAACAACCATGATGCTGAGGTGCTTTTTCCACTCTTTAAGACTAGGATTCCTACCATGAAAGCCATACTCATGACCGCAGTCGGTAGCCCCGACGTATTAACGCTAGCCGACATTCCCACCCCTGAAATCACCACTGCCACGCAAGTAAAAATTAAATTGCACGCGGCGGGCGTTAATCCGGTAGACACTAAAATCCGCCGTCATGGCTTGTTTTATGACCTGCCTTTGCCAGCGGTATTAGGCTGCGATGGCGCGGGTGTAGTCGTTGAAACCGAGCGCACCGACAGTCCATTTAAAGCGGGGGATAAGGTTTGGTTTTGTCACGGCGGTTTAGGGCGCGAGCCCGGCAATTATGCCGACTATACAGTTGTGGATGAACGCTGGCTGAGCCGAATGCCGTCCAATTATAGCTTTATTGAAGCGGCAGCCGCGCCGTTGGTGCTGATTACGGCATGGGGCGCATTGTTTGACCGGGGCGGCTTGCAAGCGGGGCAAACCGTATTGGTTCATGCGGGTGCAGGTGGCGTAGGCCATGTCGCGATACAACTGGCAAAGATTAAAGGGGCGAGAGTGTTGGCTACGGTCAGTACGCCAGAAAAAGCCGAGTTCGCTAAACGCTTGGGGGCTGATGAGACCATTCTTTATACCGAAACCGGATTTGCCGATGCCGTCAACGCGCTGACCGATGGCAAAGGTGCGGATCTGGTGTTTGACACGGTAGGGGCTACAGTGTTTACGGATAGTATTGCCGCTACGGCGCATTTTGGTCGTCTGATAACTTTGCTGGATCCGGGTGCTGTCAATTTGGCGGAAGCGCGGATGCGCAATTTATTGATAGGTTTTGAGCTGATGCTGACACCGATGCTCAGGGATTTGGACACTGCAAGGGATCGTCATATTACCTTGTTAAACCAATGCGCAGTCTGGGCGGAGCAAGGCTTGTTGCAAGTGCATGTTAGCAACACCTACGCGCTTGCCGATGCCGACCAGGCGCATCGTGAGATTGAACTAGGCCATGTTAGCGGCAAGTTAGTCTTGACGCTGTAGACAGATAAGAGACTGTGAAATTATTTCAAATACTCACAAAAAGGTGTTTTTTATTTTCGTAAACCTTTGTTTTAATTGGAGACTGGAGTGAAAAAACATGTTTTTTCAGTCCGATGAGCAAGCTTACGTTAATTCTTTCACAGTCTCATAAGCAAAAACACCCGCAGTGCAATGGCTTTAGACGTTGCCGTGTCGGCAGCTTATAAGGTCTAAAGCCGTGGTGTTACCTTATTTCGGCGTTTGCCACGATTGTAATTTACGGTACAAGGTCGAGGCACTGACTTCCAGCAAATTAGCGGCCTTAGGGATATTGCCGTGGCAGAGCGCAATGGCTTTTTCTATGGTTTGTTTTTCCGACAGCCACAAAGGTTGGATGCCCGCTACGCCAGCAATAGCCTCTGTGGGTGCTGTGGCGGGTGGGTATTGTGGCGGGTGTTGCAGCGGGAGTTGGTTTAATGGCTGCGGCAACAACTCGGGTGTGACGGTTTCTGCTTGGTGCAACACCACAATATTGCGGATGACATTCAGCAATTGGCGGATATTACCGGGCCATGCGTAATCCAATAACAGCAATTCGGCCTCAGGGCTAAAATGCTTGAAGGCCTTGCCTTCTTCTTGGCTGTAGGCGTGTAAAAAATGGCGGGCAATCAGCAACACATCTTGGTCGCGTTCGCGCAAGGCGGGCAGGGCGATAGGGATGACATGCAGCCGATAAAACAAATCTTCCCGAAAACGCCCCGCCTGCACTTCTGCCCACGGGTCGCGGTTGGTGGCGCAAATAAAGCGGATATCGACTTGTTCCAAATGGCTGCCACCCACTTTTTGGAAACGGCTGGTTTGGATAAAACGTAGCAGTTTGCTTTGCAAATCCAGATCCATTTCACAAATTTCATCCAAAAACAATGTGCCGCCGTGGGCTTGTCCTGCTGCTCCGATACGTTCAGTGGCGGCTCCGGTAAAAGCCCCTTTTATATGC
>JABFST010000502.1 GCA_013140465.1 Methylococcaceae bacterium | reverse complement strand
GATAGTGTGGCACTTTGCCATGCGAAAGTAGGGAATTGCCAAGCTTTTAAACATGAGACCCGCCCGCATAAATGCTGGCGGGTTTTTTTTTGCGCTTTTTTGCCGCGAACGGGGCTGGCGCGGATAAGCGCCAAATAACTTGCGGTAGCCTAGCCCACATGGCCCTAGGTTTATGCAATGCGGGCTTTCTAAAGCAGGTACACGGTTTTTTTGCGCCGCGCACGGCTGCGGTTGTCGGGCCACGCTTGCGCGGCCCTGCGTCTGTGCCGACACCGGACACGCACTTCCTGAGCAAAATCTAAATCCCTCCACACAAGCGGTTATGCAGCCGATTTTGGGAACCTACCCGAATCACCGCAAAGCCATAATGAGAATTGTTCATGTAAGCTTGCGCGTGCGTGCTGGCTTCAATAATCAGTTATAATTTACGGCTATCCATAATAACTTTAGCTAATCAAGCATGTCAGAAATAAGATCAGAGCTGCAAAGGCGGCGCACTTTCGCCATCATTTCACATCCTGATGCGGGTAAAACCACCATCACGGAAAAATTGCTGTTGTTCGGGGGCGCGATACAGCTTGCGGGTTCGGTAAAAGGCCGTAAAGCCGCACGTCATGCCACCTCCGATTGGATGGAAATGGAAAAGGAGCGGGGCATTTCGGTGACGACTTCGGTAATGCAGTTTGAACACCAAGACTGCATCATCAATTTGCTTGATACGCCAGGCCATGAAGACTTTTCCGAAGACACCTACCGCACGCTGACAGCCGTGGATTCGGCATTGATGGTGATAGACGTTGCGAAAGGCGTGGAAGAACGCACCATTAATTTAATGGAAGTGTGTCGGCTGCGCGATACGCCTATCTTGACCTTTATCAATAAATTGGATCGGGAAGGCCGTGAGCCGATTGAACTCATGGATGAAGTGGAAAATGTCCTTAAAATAAAATGTGCGCCTATGACCTGGCCTATCGGCATGGGCAAACGGTTTAAAGGGGTATACCATTTATATAAGGATGAAATCCATTTGTTTAGCGCACAACATGGCGGCAGGATTGCCGAAGCCGAAGTCATTAAGGGTTTAAACAACCCTAAGCTCGATGAATTGTTGAATGACCAAGCCGAAGAGTTGCGTGATGAAATCGATTTGGTGAAAGGGGCTAGCCATGAGTTTGATCTTGACGATTATTTGGCGGGCCATTTAACGCCTGTATTTTTTGGTTCGGCTATCAACAACTTCGGTATTATTGAATTGCTGGATGCGTTTGCCGAATACGCGCCGTCGCCTAAATCCAGAAAAGCGGAACAGCGTTTAGTAGAACCTGATGAAGATAAGTTTTCTGGTTTTGTGTTTAAAGTGCAAGCCAATATGGATCCGTCGCATCGGGATAGGGTGGCATTTTTACGCGTGTGTTCAGGCAAGTTCGACAAGGGCATGAAAATTAACCATGTCCGTTTAGGCAAAAACATCCAAGTCAGCAATGCCATCACCTTTCAGGCGGACACGCGCAACAGCGTTGAAGAAGCGTATCCTGGCGACATTATCGGATTGCACAATCACGGCACGATTCAGGTTGGCGATACTTTTACCCAAGGCGAAACCCTTAAATACGGTGGCATTCCTTATTTTGCCCCTGAATTGTTCCGCCGCGTGGTGTTAAAAGACCCGCTAAGGGCAAAGGCGTTACAAAAAGGGCTGGTGCAGTTGACTGAAGAAGGTGCGACCCAATTGTTTAAACCCTTAAAAAACAACGACCTTATTTTAGGTGCTGTCGGGGTTTTGCAATTTGATGTGACGGCGTTTCGGCTTAAGGGTGAATACAATGTCGAATGTGTTTATGATGCCATCCCTATTTCAACCGTGCGTTGGGTCAGTTCGGATAAGCCGATAAAGCTGGAAGAGTTTAGAAAGAAAGCCTTTGATAATCTTGCCGAAGATGGCGGTGGTTATCTTGTTTATCTGGCCAATAGCCGGGTAAATTTGCAGCTGACGGAAGAGCGTTGGCCTGATATTAAATTTAGTGCGACCCGCGAGTTGTAAACTATTAGGCACTGATGAACAGATTTAATGCTGCCCACTCCTTGGTGTCGCGTATAATTTATTGATAACTGCAACTTTTTAATAGGTTTAGAACCATGTCAATTAGCCTTAGAAAAATAACCCATCAAGTTTTGGTCGGCGATGTAAAAGTCGGGGGTGGTGCGCCTATCGTCGTACAATCGATGACCAATACCGACACGGTCAACGTGTCGGCAACAGTCAATCAAATCATCGAGTTGGCGACTGCGGGTTCAGAATTGGTGCGTATTACCGTGAACTCGGAAGAAGCCGCTAAAGCGGTCGCGGAAATTCATAACAAAGTACGCCAAAAAGGCTGCAACGTGCCTATTGTCGGGGATTTTCATTTTAATGGGCACAAATTACTCGAAAAATACCCTGATTGTGCCGCCGCATTAGACAAATACCGTATTAATCCGGGTAACGTCGGGCGCGGTAAAAGCCGCGATCCGCAATTTCAGCAAATGATCGAGTTTGCTTGCAGGTATGACAAACCCGTGCGTATTGGTGTAAATGGCGGCAGTTTAGATCAAGCCGTACTGACGCGCTTATTGGACGAAAACCGCCAATTATTACACCCCGAACCCTTGGCGGCGGTGACGCGCAAAGCTATCGTACTGTCAGCATTAGAAAGTGCAGAAAAAGCCGTAGAATTGGGTTTGGCTAAAAACAAAATTATCCTTTCCTGTAAAATCAGCAACGTGCAAGAGCTGATACAGATTTATAAAGACTTGTCTAACCGTTGTGATTACGCCTTGCATTTGGGCTTGACCGAAGCCGGCATGGGATCAAAAGGCATAGTGTCATCGGCTGCGGCCTTGTCGGTATTAATGCAGCAAGGCATCGGCGACACAATCCGCATCTCGCTGACCCCTGAACCAGGCGCATCGCGTACCCAAGAAGTCATTGTCGGCCAAGAAATATTACAAACTATGGGGTTTCGTTCATTTACCCCTATGGTCATTTCTTGCCCAGGTTGCGGGCGCACGACCAGCGATTATTTCCAAAAATTGGCTATGGACATACAAAGCTATTTGCGTGACCAAATGCCTATTTGGCGCACCCAATACCCGGGCGTTGAGGCAATGGAAATTGCCGTGATGGGCTGTGTGGTCAATGGCCCGGGTGAAAGCAAGAGCGCCAATATAGGCATTAGCTTGCCGGGTACAGGGGAGTCGCCTGTTGCGCCTGTTTATGAAGATGGCGAAAAAACCGTCACCCTAAAAGGCGACCGGATTGCTGAAGAGTTTCAAGAGCTTGTACAGCGTTATATAGAAACCCACTACGCAGCAAGCCCTACAAACGTAAACAACTAAGGCAAAGCAGTATGGATTGGTATGTGCAGGTCTTGACAAAATATGCCGAATTTAACGGTCGGGCCACGCGCTCGGAATACTGGTATTTTACCCTCATTAATTTCGTGGCTATATTTGCGCTGAGTTTTATTGACGGGTTTGTTGGTATATTCAGTATTAATGGTAATGTAGGCTTATTTGCAGGCTTGTATTCTTTGTTGGTCTTAGTCCCTTATCTTGCTGTTACCGTCAGGCGCTTGCATGATACCAATCGTAGTGGGTGGTGGTTGCTGTTAGAGTTTGTGCCAGTGTTGGGTAGTCTGGTGCTGTTCATCTGGATGGTTCTTGATAGCCAAGCTGGCGATAACCAATACGGCAAAAATCCTAAGCCTTTGTATTAGGTTGTATTTAAAACGCAACATAGAAACCATGCCGCCAATTCATCAGCGGCATGGATTTAAGGCTGGCCTGACATATCATAAAGCTGTTGAACCATTAGCACGCCCCAAATTGACATTACCTAAAAGATTGTATTTAATGAAAGCCTCGCCGTTATTTTAATGGCAACCGCCATCCCTTCACAAAAGCCAAACGCCACTAGATGAATTCCATCACCACACGAGCAAAGCGCATTATTTGCTTGGCTTTGCTATGCCCAAGCTTGGGGCTAGCCGCTGAGTCGGTCACGCTACAACTGCGTTGGCATCATCAGTTTCAATTTGCCGGGTATTACGCCGCCTTGGCCAAAGGCTATTACCAGAATGTGGGCTTGGATGTGAGCATCCAAGAAGGCGCACCCGATAAGATGCCTGTTGATGAAGTGATCTTAGGCCATGCGCAATACGGGGTCGCCAACAGCGAATTATTGTTGGAACGTTTGCGGGGTGCGCCACTCGTCGCCTTGGCGGCGATATACCAGCATTCCCCATCAGTATTGTTAGCGCGTAAAGATGCCAATATTCTTTCGCCCAATGATTTGGTGGGCAAAAAGGTCATGATGTTAGGCAGTACAGTCGATGCTGACTTTGTTGCCATGTTTAAAAATGAAAATCTGGACATAAAAGGCATAGATATTATGCCCAGTA
>JABFST010000391.1 GCA_013140465.1 Methylococcaceae bacterium | reverse complement strand
GAGTCTTTACCGTAGGCTGAGCGGAGTCGAAGCCGGTTTGTTCGCTTCGACTCCGCTCAGCGAACGGCTGTTCCGCTCAGCGAACGGCTGTTCCGCTCAGCGAACGGCTGTTCCGCTCAGCGAACGGTTGTTCCGCTCAGCGAACGGCTGTTGTGCCCCGGAAGCTGAATAGTTACAAAGAATTAACGTAAGCTTGCTCATCGGAGTGAAAAAACATGTTTTTTCATTCCAGTCTCTACTTAAAACAAAGGCTTACGAAAATAAAAAACACCTTTTTGTGAGTATTTGAAATGCTTTCACACCCTGCACGCCTCTTACTTAAGCGTACCCGGCATTTCTTCTAATTTAATAGGTGCGCTTTCCGTTGTGGGTGCAACTGCGGCGGCGGGTTTTTCTTCAATAGGTTCTTCATCTACCTCAGGCGGCTCAACCACAGACCCTGCCGAACCCACAGGAATCATATCCGCTGCATCCGCGTCTTTGGTTTTTAACAAAGCTTTCACGTCTGGGCCTTGGGGCACAGAAAAATCGGTGGATGCCAACACATGTTTAGAAAACCTATCCACAGCCCGCAAAGACACATAAGTGTTTTGCTTGCCTGGCGCATATACCCCACCTACCATCACCGCAGCTTGATAACGCTTAAGCAAGGCTTTGTCTTTGTCAGACAGGTTCAGCTCGCCGTTGTCTTCCATCTTAAAAAGATCCACAGGCAAATCTAAGGCAATGATCCGATAGCCCGAATCGTAAAGTGCCGTGGCGATTTGGTTGGAAATGATGCGCCCAAACGAAGAGGTTTCGTTAGGGGTTTTTTTAACGTTTAACAAGGTGCTGACCACAATCAGCGCATTTTTGGGTATTTTGCGCTTAAGCTCATCTTTTAGTTGCTCGGTCGCATCATAGCTGGTCTCGATAAGATCGGTGTTGAGATATGCTTGCGTGTTGAAAAATCGAAATGCCGAACTGCAAGCGCTTAAAGATGCGATGAGCAGCGCGGCGATAAGTAGACGGGGTTTGTTTGACATCGTAGGATCCTAAAGAGTAGTGATTATAAACGCGTGTGCATTTAGCACAAAAAGCAAAGCAGGACGACCGCGCTGGCGGTAACTAAAGCCAAATACTAGCCTATCGGCATAGAGGTGGCAAGCAGGGCAACTACTTTAGCTGATCTAACTGCGTTAGCAGCTGCTGTTCGTCCAATTCTTGCTCCCATTTTGCCGCTACAATCGTGGCGACGCCATTGCCGATTAAGTTAGTCAAAGCCCTAGCTTCGGACATAAAACGGTCGATGCCCAAAATGAGTGCCAAGCCCGCCACCGGAATACTGGGCACTACCGACAGCGTTGCCGCTAAGGTAATAAAACCGCTGCCCGTCACTCCCGCCGCGCCTTTGGAGGTGAGCAACAACACCGCCAATAAGCTTAATTCTTGGCTGAGGCTGAGCGGGGTATTGGTCGCTTGCGCTACAAACAACGCCGCCATAGCCAAATAAATCGATGTACCATCTAAATTGAACGAATACCCGGTCGGCATCACTAGTCCTACGACCGACGGGCTACATCCCAGTCTTTCTAACTTCACCATCATACGCGGCAACACCGATTCTGACGACGACGTACCTAGTACAATCAACAATTCATCCTTGATATAAGCCAGAAACCTAAAAATGCTAAACCCCGCATACCGCGCAATCGCACCCAACACCAAGACGATAAACAGCACACAGGTCAGATAAAAACAGCCCATTAACTTAGCCAAAGGCACTAACGACAGCACCCCGTATTTGCCGATAGTAAATGCCATCGCCCCAAATGCGCCGATTGGGGCGAGCTTCATAATGGTTTCGACGATACCAAACAATACCTGTGACAGTTTGTGGATCAGCTCCACCACTTGCGCGCCCGTATCTTTCATTGCCGCCAACGAAAACCCAAACAGCAACGACACCAACAACACCTGCAACATCTCGCCTTTGGCAAACGCATCGACCACGCTAGTGGGGATAATATTAAGCAAAAACTCTACCACCCCGGCTGGTTTTGCCGCCTGGGTATACGTTGCCAAAACCTTGGTGTCCAAAGTCCCCGCATCAATATTCATCCCCGCACCCGGTTGTAACACATGCGCCACCAACAAGCCTATCGCCAACGCCAAGCCACTGACCACCTCAAAATACAATAACGCCTTCACCCCCACACGACCGACTTTATCCAAAGCTTGCATCCCGGCAATACCCGTCACCACCGTACAAAAAATAATCGGCGCAATCAGCATTTTAATCAGCTTGATAAAACCATCGCCGAAAGGTTTCATCAGCGTGGCGGTTTCAGGGTAAAAATGCCCAAGGGCAATACCCAAAACAATCGCGCCCAACACTTGGGCGTACAGGTGGTGGTGTAGGTTTTTCATCGTGGTTTTTTTAGGCTAGGGCAGGTGGGTGGATTATTCTTTGTGGCTTACGCGTAGGCCAAAACACCACGCTATTATCCAGCAATCAATACGCTAAAGCAGGGGATTAATGCCAGTGGGGGGATTTTTAGGGTCTATGGTGGGTTTTAAGGGATGTTTGGCAACAGATTTTATGGGGTGGCTTGTTTGCCATGTTTGTATGTTTTCTCGTTCCCAAACTCTGTTTGGGAATGCCTACCTTCAAGCTCTGCTTGTCGGGTTAAACCGTAAGATGTGTCAGTGTAGGAAGGGTAAAGCGATAGAGACTGTGAAAGAATTAGCGTAAGCTTGCTCATCGAAGTGAAAAAACTTGTTTTTTCACTCCAGTCTCTACTTAAAACAAAGGCTTACGAAAATAAAAAACCCCTTTTTGTGAGTATTTGAAATACTTTCACAGTCTCGATAGCGAAACCCGTCACAAAAAACGGCACATTTCTCGTTCCCAAACTCTGTTTGGGAATGCCTATCTTCAAGCTCTGCTTGTCGGGTTAATCTCGCCGCGATGTATCGGGTCACGCGATGTATTAAAATTATGTTTTCTTTCTTTTTTGCTTGGGCTAAAGTCCGATCATATCTGAATTTTCTAAGAAATGTTTTAATCTCGCCGCGAAGCATCGGCTCAGGTCGTACTTCCACGAATTGGAAGTACGGTGCGTAAATGGAATAAGCTAATGAAAAATGAAAAAGAACATTACGACGTATTTCTATCGTATTCACATAAGGATATGGCATGGGTTAAAGAGTTCGCTACTACGCTAAAAAGCTGTGGTGTCACGACTTGGTTCGATGATAACAACATCAAACCCGGAGATAACTGGCAGCAATCCATTGAACAAGCACTAAGGGAAAGCAACACGTTAGTTCTGGTTTTGAGCCAAAGCAATGTAAATAGCCCTTGGACGTTTTTTGAGCTTGGTGCTGCTGTGGCTGATAAGAAAAGAATCATACCCGTGTTAGCGGGGGATATTGATATTACTCAAGTACCATTGCTTGTTAGAAATTTCCAGATGTTGCGGACACAATCACCCGCTGAGGCAGGTAAGAGGGTTGCTGAGGTTATAGCGGCATAGCATTTTTATTTCTCGTTCCCAAACTCTGTTTGGGAATGCCTACCTTCAAGCTCTGCTTGTCGGGTTAAACCGTAAGATGTGTCAGTGTAGGAAGGGTAAAGCGATAGAGACTGTGAAAGAATTAACGTAAGCTTGCTCATCGAAGTGAAAAAACTTGTTTTTTCACTCCAGTCTCTACTTAAAACAAAGGCTTACGAAAATAAAAAACCCCTTTTTGTGAGTATTTGAAATACTTTCACAGTCTCGATAGCGAAACCCGTCACAAAAAACGGCACATTGTTAAGTGTTATTGGCTTTATTGAAGGGCATGATGCACTTTAGTTTTAGCACAGCGGTTAGTTGGGTATGGGGTTGATGGGTTTTGCTATTGCTCTAACCAGCCTATCGGCTGAAAAATTTGCAAAAATACTTGAGTGGTTAAAAAACTAATTACTTTCATAGCATTGGTCGGCGAAAATGCTCTGCAAGTTGCCCACCATTCAGCCGAAGCGTGGGCACACTCGCAGAACTGAGCTTAAGCCATCTTAATCCGCGCGGCGGCTACGGCGAATGGCGGCGGCAAGGGTTGCGCCACCGAACAGCCACAGTACCGAAGGTTCTGGCACGCCTTGAATTTTATACAGTGTTGTCGTTTCGCTGACTTCATTGGCAACCGCAAGATAAGAACCCGTGTTGTTAGAGAAGAAATTCAAACCTTCAGGGCCTATGTCGCCAGCGGTAAACAGCATGTCTATAAACTGGATGTCCGCCAAGTTGCTAATGTCCCACATCATGATGGCATTAGAGCGTTCTAGGCCCAAAACCAGCACATTTTTGTTGTCAAATTGACCAACCACTGCACTTTCTGGTTCGGGCCCTTTGTTATCGCTACGGCTATCGTCCCATAAGCTGGAATAGCTCGCCTTAATGATTTGTTCAATTTGATCGCC
>JABFST010000282.1 GCA_013140465.1 Methylococcaceae bacterium | reverse complement strand
CCCCTACACTTTATTATTGCTCAGTGCTTGCACTGCCCCTATACCCACCCCTGTCAGCACCAGCCCCAGCAACGCGCCAACTTTAGCTGCCGAACCCGACACGCCTATCGGCCCCACACCGCCAGCCACGTTACAAAAAGGCAAACAAATCCTAAGCTTAGTCAGGGTTATGGACGGCGGTGTGTGCAAAAACGAACTGCAAGGCGCGAAAGGCACTTTTTTGCTCTATGCCGACCTGCAAGACATCGAACGTTTAAAACACGACCAAGGCACGGCGGTGTTCAACAAGTTTGCCAGCAAAATCGAAGACCTGTCCAGCCACGCCTTACAAACCGCCATAGACGAAACCAATCTTGCCGAAGATCCGTTCTCGTTAGGCGAAGACGAGGCGCAAGAAAAACTGGCCCACACCTTAAGCCAGGCATTTCATGCCGCCGCCACCACAGCACTGGTACAGTTTCAACAAGAAACCACACTGACGATAGACATCACCGCCTACACCCCGTCACTAGTGTTCTACCAAAAAGGCTGCTCCACCGAGCTGATCGAACCTGAAACCGACCTGAATAGTTAAGCGTCGGGCAAGCGCACTGCCAACACATCACACAAGGCATGGTGCAAGACCGAATTGGAGGTGGAACCCAACAACAACGCCAAACCATGCCGCCCATGTGAACCCACCACTATCAAATCCACTTGCTGTTGCGTAGCCAAATGGATGATTTCCTGCTTGGGCACGCCCCACAATAGCCAGCAATCCGCGACCTCCACCGCCAAATGTTGGCCTAAGCCCAGCAACTTGGCTTTTTCCGCTTCCAGCAACGGATAGTCGGAATCTTCGTCCAACGCGATGACCGTGCCATAAGGCGTGTCAGGCATAGGGATATTATCCAAAACATGGATAATGCTCAGCTTGGCTTGAAACTTAGCCGCCAAAGCCCCGGCCTTTTCCGCCACATAATCGTCTTCTGCCGAAAAATCCACCGCCACCAAAATATGTCGATACGCACTCATTAATTGACTCCTAAAAGTTGGCCCTAACACTAAAAAGGCAAGCCGACCGCCTTTTCCGTTGAGCAATATAACACTACTGCCGTGGTTTTATCTGAACGTAAACATTCAGCCCCCCTCCTTAAAAAGGAGGGGTTATGGGAGGTTTATTGAATTACCCCACTCAGCCCCCTCGCAAGCTTTCCCCCTTTTTCAAGGCGGGAAAGCTTGCGAGGGGGCATGAATAAGCATATCTGAACAAGTATCCCCAAATACTGCCCTATCACTGCGACAATCAGACCACGCATAAACACACAGCGTTTCCGTCCAAACACCGCCGGAGGTGTTACAATTAAGATTGCATCATTGACGCGGGTTTTAGGATGAAAACAATAGCTTTGTACAGCATTAAGGGCGGAGTCGGCAAAACCGCAAGTGCCGTTAATCTGGCATTTATAGCCGCTCGCCAGGGCTTGCGCACATTAGTTTGGGATTTGGACCCGCAAGGGGCCAGCAGCTATTATTTTCGCATCAAACCTAAAGTCAAAGGCGGCAGCAAAGACCTGATTGCGGGCAAACGCGAACTGGATGGCCTGATTAAAGCCACGGACTTTGCCAACCTGGATTTATTGCCAGCAGACTTCTCGTTTAGAAATCTCGACTTGGTGCTGGAAAGCAAAAAAAAACCCACACAACAGCTTAAAAAACTGCTTAAGCCCCTAGCCGCCGACTACGATTATATTTTTTTAGATTGCCCGCCCAATATTTCGTTGTTATCTGAAGCCGTGTTTGAAAGTGCTGATGTGTTGCTGTCGCCCATTATTCCCACCACGCTGTCATTACGGACTTTAGAACAACTGGAACAGTTTATTGCCGACCACAAACTGGACAACTTGCTGTTGCTGCCCTTTTTTTCGATGGCGGACCGCCGTAAAAAAATGCACTGCGACATTATGCAGCTCGTGTCCAGCAAGCCCAGCCATACCCTCACCACCGTCATCCCTTATGCCAGCGATATAGAACGCATGGGCTTGGAACGTATGCCTTTGGGTGGATTTGTTAAGCGCAGCCGCTCCACTTTGGCATACACAGCTTTGTGGCAAGAAATTTTGGCAAAACTCGCCGAAGGCTAAGCCATGATAAGCATTATCCAACGCGTCAGTTCTGCCAGCGTGACCGTGCAACAACAAGAACTAGGCCGCATCGGCGTAGGCATTATGGCCTTGGTGGCGGTAGAAAAACATGATACGCGCCAACTAGCCGAACGCTTGCTGGCACGCATCTTAAACTACCGCATTTTTCCCGACGCGCAAGAGCGCATGAACTTAAGCTTGCTGGACATTAACGGCGGCTTGTTGCTAATCCCACAATTTACCCTAGCCGCCGATACCCAAAAAGGCAACCGCCCTAGCTTTGTGTCCGCCGCCCCCCCTGAACTCGGACGCGAACTGTTTACTTATTTGCAGCAACACGCGCTGAGTATTTACCCTACGGTACAATTTGGCCAGTTTGGCGCAGATATGCAAGTCGCGTTGGTCAATAATGGGCCGGTGACATTCACCTTAAGAACGCCTTTAAAATGAAGCCGATAGCGCACCCATACCCGGCTTGTCATACAATTTTCATTTGTTTTTGCTAATATTTTTCCCTTAACGGGTCATCAGCAAGCGTCACAGCCGACAGGAAAAAAGGGCTGGAATGCAACGGTTTTACCGTGCTGATCCATCCATACGCCCACACCCAAACCCTGCCCTAACCGGGGTAAAACCCGCCTTTCGATCCAGCATTTACTAAACGGTAAACTTTTTATGCCCAATACTTATCGGACTATTTGGATTTCTGATTTGCATCTTGGCTCTATCCAATGTCAAGCAGACGTTTTGCTGGATTTTTTAAAGCATAACGACAGCGATAAATTGTATCTGGTCGGTGACATTATTGACTTTTGGTCACTCTCCAAAAAAATGTATTGGCCTAGCTCACACAACACGGTCATCCAAAAAATATTGCGCAAAGCCCGTCACGGCACTCAAGTCATTTATGTGCCGGGCAACCACGATGAGAACGTCAGGGAATACGACAACTATGTGTTTGGTGACATCACGGTTAAATATTCGGATGTGCACACCACGGTCTCAGGGCAAAAATACTTGGTGGTGCATGGCGATGAATACGACACGATCGCCCAATGCCACCGTTGGCTGGCAAAAATTGGCAGCGAGGGTTATGACTTTTTGCTGTGGGTCAATCGGGTGTTACGCCTATTCAGGCGTGCCATAGGGATACAATCCAACTTTTCGCTGGCGGCCTACGTTAAGTTTAAGGTAAAAAACATCGTCCAATTCATTTCCGATTATGAAGAAAGCATCGTCAGCACGCTACGCAAGCAAGGCTTGGACGGTGTTATCTGCGGACATATCCATCATGCTGAAATCAAGGATATAGAGGGTTTTTGGTACGTCAACACCGGGGACTTTGTAGAAAGCTGCACGGCAATCGTCGAGTTAGCGGATGGTCAGCTGCAATTGGTGCAATGGCAAAAACTAGAATCGGCTTTGCTGCCTGAGGAAGGTTTGGAGGCAAAAGCCCTGCGCTAGCGGTTTGCCCGCCTAGCGCAATGCTAACGAGACGCTGAGCGTTAAAAAACACCCTCCAAAAGCCATCATTAGCTGTAAATCTACATTAAACGCCTTCTCCTTCAGGGAGAGGGGATTTAATTTCATAGTCTCTAACGCCATCCTTGGCGTTCAGTTGTCACAGTTTATTTTTTCAGCCACTTAGCCTTAGCCATTTCGGTCAAGCCCAAAGCCGCATCTAAAATGGGCTGGCGTTTTACCACGGCGGTATAACCCAACAAGCCCAAAAACAAGCCATAGATTAAATTGCCAAAAGCCGAAGGCTCTTCGGGTTTGTTGGCGGCAAAAACCGCATCCGAAGCTTTTTCAACCACGACTTGCACAGCTTTTTTAACAGGTTTGATTTCCGCGCTCAAGTCGGGCAAACCTAAGCTACTCCAGGCATCATAATCTTGCCAAATCGGATATTTGCCTTGCCACAAGGATTTGGCAAAATACGGTGCTAAGCTCATGCCATGCGCCATAGGGATGCCCTTATCATCGACAAAACCTTTATACACCACCAAGCTGATGTCGCCGCCTTCACCATGACCATCGGTCGTGAATGATTTTTCCACATGGTCGTGGAACATCCAAATCCCTTGCCCAAAGCTGTTTAAACCATCATCAATGCCGCTTAAAGCCAAATCGATACGTTGCGCAGGCACCATGCCGTGTACGTCGCGTTGGATGTACGAGCCTGGGCCGTTGTCCACGCCATCGTAATGGGTAATCGTGGGTTTATGACCGTGGATGTGCATCGCAAATGATTCAGTATGTCCATTAAGAATGCGCAATTTGACGGTTTGGTTTTCTTCCATGTGGATCAGCGATTCCCTTAAGGTATAAGGGAAA
>JABFST010000454.1 GCA_013140465.1 Methylococcaceae bacterium | reverse complement strand
TGACTGTATCAAGAGCTTGAGCGAACGTCCCAGAAAGCGGACGTTGCAAGGTTTGCCCAACCCCATCCTTACCCTGTTGCGACAAGCCCGGGACATCGGGCTAAGCCGTGTTTAATCAATGGGATAGTGGCTTAAGTTGGCGCGTATGGGCTAAACCCTTATGTGGCTGTGGCGCATGAAGTGCTGAAAATAGGGTCTATACTTAGGATTCATAATGGGTATATCCCAGCAGTTAAAAACGCGCGAATTCAGACTAAAGCAATTTGGCAAGGACATTTAATATGAAAAATAAAGATAGTGTGCATTTCTGTTAGTTTATTGACCACACTATACGTCAAATAATAATGCACAAGCCAATTAGTTTAAGTGGATGGAAACGTCCTGCGGGTATAGTCTTGGTGCTGATTATTGTTCTTGAGTTAGGCTTTTTGCTGTTGAACGATAAAAAATCCATGCCTGATCTGGAGCCGAATAAGAGTGCCAATAAAAGTGTTTGGCTGGAAAATGACGATGTTTTGCTTTATCTGGAGACGATCTCGCAACTACAAAATCATGATATGTACTTGGCAGCCGACAGAAATAACGGTCAACTGATTCAGGATAGCCTAAAGTATTTAGCAGAAAGAATCGATCCTTTCGCGGCATACTTGACGGCGAGTGAATTTATAAATTGGAAACAGGCGCAGGGAGATGACTATATCGGGATAGGTATGGAAATCGTCAAAAATCAGGCTGGACAAGTCATATGCCTGCCCTATCCAGGAACTCCCGCTGAAAAAGCCGGTATCCACAACGGCGATCAATTGCTCAGCATTGCCAACGAAGCCGTCCAAGGTCGATCTATACTCGCTATCGGTGCTCTGGCCAGAGGCGCAGTCAATACGGATATAACGCTTTCTATTCAAAACCGCAACGGTGAACAGAAAACGCTAAGTCTCACGCGTTCCGCTATTGCCTTCGACTCCGTAACACTTTCACGATTAGACACTTTTCCGGTTATCAAAATTTCGGCCTTTACCCCGGACACCCCAGCCAAACTAAAAAAACTACTGGCAACAGTCGACAACGCCAAGCCTTTGGTAATAGACCTGCGTGGCAACGCCGGCGGAGAATTCTCTGCGGCGGTGGATGCGGCAAAACTGTTTTTATCCGAGCATAAAACCATCAGCGCGATAAAAACCAAACAGACTACGGAAAATTATCCTAGCGATAACAGCCGGATAAATACCAGCCGCTTATTTCTTTGGCAAGACGCTGGTACAGCCAGTTCCGCTGAAGTCTTTATCGCCGCCTTAACCCGTAATCAGCGGGCGACGTCGTTAGGCAAAAACAGCTTCGGTAAAGGCAGTAGACAAGAAATACTCCAGCTAAGTGACGGTTCGGCTTTATTCATTACCACAGGTTTATTGCAAACGCCGGATGGTGAATTTTTCGATGGCAAAGGACTAGCACCCGACGCAAACCTCGCAGCTAACAATCCGAAAACGTCTGACTATCTGCTAAAGCTTAAAGAGTTGTTGCAGGACAAATCCAAAATCACAAACACTGATAAACAATAGTTGCCTCTGCAACTTGTTAAGTGCTTAGGGAATCAGCTCCGTAAATTGACCAGGTACTGTAACCTGAATCACCCCAGCCCATAAGCAATTCAAAGTACAGGTATTATCCAGCGACGGCAGATTACCTATCCTCACCGTTGCCGCCCCCGGCGTCCAAGGCGCAATAGTGTTTGGAATACATGGCTGCGGCGTTAGCACTCCCATAGCCGCAGAGGTGGCCGCCGCCACCATCGGATTGGCGATACTCATACACATCCCAAACGTGCCGACATTTACAAAAGGTTGATAATCCATAATCGTGGCGGCAGGTTGAGAGCTGGTCATCACCCGATTTTGCGGCAATACGGTTAATTGTGCCGGGGCGACGCCAAAGCTGCACATTAAGGCAGCACCGTTGCATACGTGTTGGGGCATAGTATTCACCCAAAATTATTAGTATATTTGTTCCGGCAAACTTCAACCGGAACTCAAAAAATTCTCTATATTGTATTTCTATCGGAGATAGAATTCCGTAATTTATGTGCCATTAAAGAAAAGTTGGTTACTTAAGTTACATCCCTTGTCAAATTATAATGGTTTCGGCCTAGTAATTTCTTTGTGTACATACCCAAGAAAATAGTCATAATTCGCCGCCGAGCAACGGTTCAAATGCCCAATAGGCCTCGTAATTACGAAAATGACGGGTATATACTTCGCTTCCGTCACTTAGTGTTTCCTCAAGTACCGGTGTTACGTCGATGATTTTTTTCAGTGACCAAACGATCATCTGCTGATTTTCATTTAAGTAACTAGTTTCTTCCTTTAGTCCATAATCCTGAGCCTTAACTTTAGCATCTTCTTCAGAAGCACCTTTTATCAGAACAAACGATTCCTGATAAAGGGGCTTATATCCAGGCAAGTTGGAGGTGGATTCATAGAGGATGACCGCAATGTAGTAAGTTAATTCTGGATTGGCAGGTACGTTATTCATAACTAAAAGATCTAAAAGAAATCTCATTTGGTGTTAACTTCACTAGCGGCTTCCGATTTTTTGTAACGCTTTGTTAATAATGGCTATTATCTGTGGTTCCAATTTTTGCTTGAGAAGTTGTCTCAAAATAATGGAACCATTTTGCTCTCCTTTTTCTGAAAGAAACCCGATCATAAGCTCCTGAAGCGTATAATCCCATTCTGCAAATGAGTCCAACAGCTTTACCAATGCCGCTCCCTCTCCAATTTCGCCTATAGCTACCATCAATTGACGCCTCAGGTGTATATCTTGAAAACTTGTTGCTTTCCATGCACTTAAGAGATATTCCAGAGACTTTCTATTGCCAATCTTACTTAAGGCAAAAGCAGCAGCTGCCTTAACGTTCTTGTCTGGATCATTCAAAGCCGCGTGAATTGGTGTAAGAGACACTCTGGCTTTAATATCGGCCAAAGCAATTAATGCTGCGACACGATTGGACTCCGACGGATCCGATAGCAATTCAAACAGGGACCTTGTGTTGTTATTCAATTTAGTAAAATTTGTCTAGGAAGTAAAATTCTTACCGGCCAAGTTCTCCAGATCTAACCGAATGCCTCGCTCATAATCAGGATGATCATTACACCATTTACGAGCAACGTTACCTTTCGCATCAACTCCGGTAGGAGGATAACCCGAAATTGTTTTTTTCATAGCCTTACCAGCGTAATCGCATGCTTTAGAGACAGATTTAGATGTCTTGTTCAACAAATCATCAACTGCTGTATGACCTTCAGCAACCGTTATACTGCGATCTTCTTCCCTTTTTTCAGCAGGAACAACTTCATCGCTTTTATGCTGCAATTGCACTCTGATGCGATTAGACTTATCAACAGAATTAGGTGTAAGCCCATTATTAGGTCCTATTGCGGAAGCAGAAGGTTTTTTAAAGCGGCCTTCATTTAACAACTTCCAAGCTTTTTTATGTTTTGCGGTCTTCCCCTTCTTAATGGAGCCTAAGGTTTCTGCAAGTAATTCGCCAGGAAACTCACGCCGCATATCACCCTTACAGCAACGACTAATGAAATTGTCTGCAATCTCACCCAAGTTCTCATTGGCAACGCAGCTTCCCTCAAGACCTGTAACTGCCTTGCTATCAAGTTCATCACAAATCTCTTTCGGCAAAATGCCTCGTTTACACAACTCTTCAATAACATCCTTGATCTCTTTACATTTAGTTTGCGGACGGAATCGTTCCAAAGTGGTTTCAATATCCTCTACAGGTATTTCGCCACCGGCCATCGGTCCGATGGTAATGCTTGCCTTCCCTCCGCTATAACTTAAAGATATCGGCAGCGAATAACTTTCAGCTTTACTAACTTCCCAATGCTTTAGAGGCCAAATAAATTCGCAAAGTTCGATTTCGTAAAGCTGAGCATTGAGATAGGCATCAAGATCGGCCTCTAGTATCACACCCAGTTGTAAGGTGTGGTTCAAATCCAACGAAATATCGCCACTCGAATAAGCCAAATTCAAATCGCGCTCAATTGATCCAACTTCCGAACCCTGAAGAGTTAACAACATCCCCCCTTCTACAGCAGCGTCAACTGGAATCGGCGGATCAGTTGGTATGGCGGTAATAGCATCTGCCCGAACCGCACCACCTGTCTGTATATAACCATTCTGCGCAGCTCCTACATAAACCTCACCTCTTGCACTATAACTGCTTGTTGACGAATCAATTTGAACAACAATATTCTGCAAACGGCCTGGTCCCAGAAACACAGTCAAGGTTGGTGCGCCGATGGGAATACCCACACTTCCAACTAAAATTACTGGCCCCAACTCAGCATACGCGCCAACTTAAGCCCCCAACCCCCTGTTTACCCTTGAAAAACAGGGAGTGGCAACCCATATTATGAAGCTTTTAACTATCAGAGAGAAAGCCCCATGACGTTGCCACAGCCATTAGACAC
>JABFST010000030.1 GCA_013140465.1 Methylococcaceae bacterium | reverse complement strand
ATCAAAATCTTTCCGCTGCCGCACATGCAAGTCGTTAAAGATTTAGTGCCGGACATGACCCATTTCTACGCCCAATACGCGTCGATCAAACCGTGGATAGACACCCAAACCCCCGCACCTGCGGACAGCGAACGCCTGCAAAGCAAAGAAGACCGCGAAAAACTCGACGGCCTATATGAATGCGTGCTGTGCGCCTGTTGCTCAACCAGCTGCCCTAGCTATTGGTGGAACAGCGAACGCTATCTGGGCCCTGCCATTTTATTGCAAGCCTACCGTTGGTTGGCAGACAGCCGTGACGAAAACACCGGCGAACGCTTGGACGAACTGGAAGACCCGTTCAAACTCTACCGTTGCCACACCATCATGAACTGCACCGACACCTGCCCCAAAGGCTTAAACCCCGCCAAAGCCATCGCCGAAACCAAAAAGCTGCTGGTACAACGCAAACTCGGCTAAACCTCTCTACGCAGTGGGTGCGGCTAACACCGCCCCACACGCGCCTTAATCCCTCTCCCTCAGGGAGAGGGGGATTTAATATCTCTTTCCTTCCTGCGTTCACTATATCAGATACACCTATGACCAACGCGCCCACCCCACCGCAAAACAAATTGCAATGGCAATGCCGACGTGGCACGAAAGAGCTGGATTTTCTGTTGCTGAGTTTTCTGGATTTAGGATATGCGCTAGCCGATGCCGAGGAAAAAGCCTTGTTTGTCGAACTGTTGGCCCGTGAGGACGATGAGCTAATAGGGCTGTTACTGGGGGATTTGGAGGTGGAAGCAGGGGCTATGAAGGGTTTGGTTGGGAAGATAAGGGCGTTTGCGTTGGTCAAATTTTAGGGTTACTATCGCTACTGGTAGATATTTATAGATTCGATGTCTTATGTTTCTGATGATGCTACCTGTATTCGGTTTAGGATGTGCTAAATCTGTGCAACTAAATGAAATAACAGTGATTTATAATTTTTATAATCATTTAGGCAACTGTTTGATGCAGTGTTTTGCGGCAATTAGGATGTCTAATTATAGTTGGGCGTCCTAATGCGATACCGCACGCTTAGGGTTTAACGGTTGCGGCAAATTAGAGTAGGAGATAACGTGATGAGCAGATACAAGACTGATAAGAGTACGGAAACGAGGGCACCTTTTGGGATTGGGCTTGCCGGAACGTACGAAAAAGTGGAAATTAAGGATGCAAAAACTGGCAATATTGGAAAAGGGTTTGATTCTGAAAGTAGATCAAAAGCAGAAGCGGCTGCGTGGAAAGAACTACAGTCAAAAAATGAAAGTTCTTCGGGTGGGAGTTCAAGTGGCAGCAGTGGTGGCTGCTATCTTACTACTGCCTGCATGAAAGCTCGTGGGCTTGGTGATAACTGTGATGAATTACAGATATTAAGAAAATTCCGGGATAATTTTTTACTCACCACCGAAAATGGAAGAGAGGCCGTCAAAACATATTACAAGTTGGCGCCAAGTATCGTAAACAGGATTAGCGATATGGAAGATTCTCAAATGGTATGGGAGTCGATATATAAAGATATAGATGCAGCCATTAAACTTATTTACGACGGCAAGTATAATGAGGCGTTTCAGCTATATGAAGAAATGACAATGGAGCTTGAAGCCAAGCCTGGTAGGTCGAAAATCAATGAGGTCAACGCGGTAACGTGTGCTAAAACAAAACACTAGCGTAACCCGTAAGCCCGTAGGATGCGGTGAGCCTTAAGCGAACCGCATCATTCGCGGGAGACTCGAGCGGTGCGGTTCATTCCTCACCACACCCTACGCGCTGCACTCTATCCCCGCTACCCATCTTACGGGTTGGGGGATGCCAAAATATAGACCCATGCCATGTGGCGGGGGAATGAAGCGATTGATGCGGTTCGCTATCGAGAGACTGTGAAAGAATTAACGTAAGCTTGCTCATCGGACTGAAAAAACATGTTTTTTCACTCCAGTCTCTAATTAAAACAAAGGCTTACGAAAATAAAAAGCACCTTTTTGTGAGTATTTGAAATACTTTCACAGTCTCTATCGCTCACCACATCCTACGGCCCTGGAACGTTGAGTTAGGCTTGGTTGTTAAATTTGCAGGGATTCGCAAAGCTCACCCTTGCCTACCTCGCTTATCCGACAACCACGCCCTGGATTCCACCTGCTTCAACCAGCTCTTTCGTGTTGCAGTTGTAAATGGCATTGAGGTTCCGCACTTTCCCTGCTACAAAATCTTCTATGGAAAAAGCAATTCCATCATCAGTCTGCCAAGGATCTACCCATACAGCCTCAGCACCCCAAGAACGTAGATTGTCTGCCTGCCAAGCTGGGTGAACGCCGATCGTCGCCCACATGTGGTCATAGCCCGGTGTCGTAAACCACATCAGATGCACAGGTGTCCCCCCGGTGTCTATCATATGAATTGCGGCCACCATAGCTAGTTCACCACAATTACCAGATTTTGACAGTGCGGCTCGACCGGCCATCTGCCGGAGACCGGCTGGGGTCATACCACGAAGTGTTTGAATATTTATACCAGCTACGCCCAAAATACCAGTGCGCATTCCTTGATCGGTTCCGATCACATTTTGTATGCCACCAGATGCTTTAATCCGGTGGGCGATCTTGTTACTTGAGATAATTCCAAGCTTGGAAATGTTGCTAATCGCAGATTCTGCGATCTCTAAGTTTCTTGCTAAAGTCATATGCCCATCCTCGATGAAGTGTTAACGTTCAGCCTAACGTGATAAATACGACAAATTTAAAGTATACCTATTTTAAAAATGTCTTTTAAAAATGTCGTCTAATCCAAAATTTTTCTTAAAAACTCCAGATTGGACGGGACTTTAGCCTAAGCAAAAGCGACATGTCAAGCGGACAAATACCACATAAATTCGGATGTTTGGTAGTAGCCCGTAGGGCGGTTTCGCCGATAGGCAAACCGCCATGCCCAATTCAGCCCGTAGGATGCGGTGAGCCTTAAGCGAACCGCATCATTCGCGGAAGACTCGAGCGGTGCGGTTCGTTCCTCACCACACCCTACGCGCTGAACTTTGCGTTAGGTGCTTTTGGTTGCCAACTCAAGTAAAATGATCGCATGAAAAGTATCCCACACCCTATCCAATATCAAGGCAGCAAACGGAACTTGGCTTCTGTCATCTTGCAGTACGTTCCCAAAGACGTTAACTGCCTGATCGAGCCCTTTTCAGGTTCTGCCGCAATTAGCATTGCTGTTGCTGCTCGCCAGATGGCGAAATCCTATCTTATTAATGACCTGAATAAACCATTAGCCGAATTATTACGGTTAATCGTTGAATTTCCGATTGAGACAGCATCGTTTTATGAGGCTGTTTGGAATGAACAACATAGCAATTCAATCGAGCATTATTACAGGGTTAGAGAAGATTTTAACCGCACACAAGATCCGCGCCTTTTTCTATATTTATTAGCAAGATGTGTAAAAGGTTCAGTTAGATACAACTCTGATGGGATGTTTAATCAAAGCCCAGATAAAAGACGCTATGGTACTCAACCGAAAACGATGCGAGCGAATATTTTTGGTGTTTCCGCGTTATTAAAAAAGAAAACAGAATTTTTATCTTTGGATTACAGGGATATTTTGGTCAAGGCAAAAACAACCGATCTCGTTTATATGGACCCCCCCTACCAAGGTGTATGTGGTGAGCGAGATTCGCGTTATTTTTCTGGCATTTATCATGGAGATTTTGTGTCCGCTCTTGAGGAGCTTAATTCAAGGGAAATTCCTTATATTGTGAGCTACGATGGGCGCAGGGGTGACAAGACATTTGGAGAGCTACTACCCGCTTCGCTTGATCTTACCCGTGTTGAGTTGGAGGCCGGGCGTTCTAGCCAGGCAACTTTACTGGGGCGTGATGAAGTGACTTATGAATCCCTATATCTTTCCTATGCGCTGACTAACAAACTTACGCACAAACCAACAGATTATCGCCTACCTAAACCTCAGCAGTATGCCTTGTTCGAACCTGCCGCTCACTATGTCTAACCTCCCAAAGGACTTCATTGCTCTCTGCCATTCCGTTACTGCGAAACGTCCGAAAACTGTCATTGATCATATTCTGGCGCATGGTTTTATCACAACCGAGGAGTTGAAAGAAACCTACGGCTATAACCACCCGCCCAGAGCCGTCCGTGATGTACGCGAGCATGGCATTCCTATTGAAACTTTTCGGATTACGGGTACTGATGGGCGAAAAATCGCCGCTTATCGTTTTGGTGATGTAACAGAGAGGAAATTCACAAAATTATCAGGTAGAACTGGTTTATCAAAGAAAATAAAAGAAGCGTTGGTTGAAAAATATGGCGGCAAGTGCTTTATCTATCTCGAAGAAATAGATGAGCGCGAATTGCAGATAGACCACCGCGTTCCCTATGAAGTCGGTGGCGACGGACAAGGCGGTGAACTGAACCCAGAAGATTTCATGCTGCTCTCCGGTTCGGCAAATCGCGCAAAATCATGGTCTTGTGAGCATTGCGAAAATTGGAACAACATCAAGGACAGAACAATCTGCCTGACATGTTATTGGGCATACCCTGAAAGCTATGCCCATATTGCTATGCGCCAACTTCGGCGTATTGATCTTGTTTGGCAAGGTGATGAAGTTGACATCTACGAGAAACTGAAAGCAGAAGCGCACTTACTTGAAAAAGAAATCCCTGCATTTGTAAAAGAAATTATTGAAAAAGAGATTCGCCGTAAACGCGCCTAACATTACGCTCAACGCGGTAACGTGCGCTAAAACAAAACACTAGCGTAGGATGTGGTGAGCCTTAAGCGAACCGCATCATTCGCGGAAGACTCGAGCGATGCGGTTCGTTTCTCCACACCCTACGCGCTGTGAAAGAATTAACGTAAGCTTGCTCATCGGAATGAAAAAACATGTTTTTTCACTCCAGTCTCTAATTAAATCAAAGGCTTAAAAAAATAAAAAACATCTTTTTGTAAGTATTTGAAATACTTTCACAGTCTCTATCGCTCACCACATCCTACGGCCCTAATCCGCCTCAACCACCGGAATCTTGCCGATTTTTTTCTGCCAAATCAGCGGCGCGGTGTGGTGTATGGAACTGCCTAGGCTATCGACGGCAACCGTAACAGGCATGTCTTCTACAACAAATTCATGGATCGCTTCCATGCCCAAATCAGCAAATGCCACTATGCGTGCTTTGCGTATGGCTTTTGACACCAAATACGCCGCCCCGCCGACCGCCATTAAATATACGGCCTGATGTTTTTTGATCGCGGCGATGGCCTCGGGGCCCCGCTCAGATTTGCCAATCATGCCCAACAAACCCGTATTTGAAAGCATGGCTTCGGTAAATTTGTCCATGCGCGTCGCGGTCGTGGGGCCTGCGGGGCCGACCACTTCGTCACGCACTGGGTCAACCGGGCCGACATAATAAATAAACTTATTGGTAAAATCGACGCCCTCAGGCAGCGGTTCGCCACGCGCGAACAATTCAACCATGCGTTTGTGCGCCGCATCTCGGCCTGTCAGCATTGTGCCGCTCAGCAACAAGGTTTCGCCGGGTCGCCAAGTTTTAATGTCGTCTGCCGTGACTGTGTCTAAATTGACGCGCCGTGCCGTGGTGGCGGCATCCCAAGTAATCTCGGGCCAATCTTGCAAGCGCGGCGGTGTCAGTGCCACCGCCCCCGAGCCATCCAGCACAAAATGCGCGTGCCGTGTTGCCGCACAATTGGGAATCAGTGCCACGGGTTTGTTGGCGGCGTGGGTCGGGTAATCCAACACTTTTATGTCCAGCACGGTGGTTAGGCCGCCTAAGCCTTGTGCGCCTATACCTAAGGCATTGACTTTTTCATACAGCTCCAAGCGCAATTCTTCTAAGGCGTTACTAGGGCCTTTGGCTATCAAGTCTTGTATGTCTATCGATTCCATACAGGCTTGTTTTGCCAGCAACATGGCTTTTTCTGCCGTGCCGCCTATGCCGATACCCAATATGCCCGGCGGACACCAACCCGCGCCCATCGTCGGCACGGTTTTTAGCACCCAATCGACGATGCTGTCAGACGGGTTGAGCATGACAAATTTGGACTTGGCTTCTGAACCGCCACCTTTGGCGGCAACCGTTACGTCCACAGTATTGCCCAGCACCAGTTCGGTATGCACGACGGCGGGAGTGTTGTCACCCGTGTTGATGCGTTTGCCCGCAGGGTCTTTAAGTATCGACGCACGCAGCACGTTGTCGGGATTGCTGTAAGCTAGGCGCACGCCTTCGTTGACCATATCCGCGACGCTTAAGGTGCTGTCCCAGTGTACGTCCATGCCAATTTTTAAGAATACCGTGACGATACCCGTATCTTGGCAAATCGGCCTATGCCCTTCGGCACACATACGCGAGTTAATCAGCAATTGCGCCAGCGCATCTTTAGCGGCGGGGTTTTGCTCTTTTTGATAAGCGCGGTCCAAGGCTTGGATAAAATCCAGCGGATGGTAGTAAGAAATATATTGCAAGGCATCGGCAATGCTTTGGATAAAATCGTCTTGGCGGATGACAGTCATGGGCGTTCCTGTAGGAGTGGCTGGGATGGCTTAGTATAATCTGAGTTAAGCCTAAGCGTGACAAATGCACGGGCAACTTTACTGCGCATTATGGCGTTATTTTTTGGACAACTGCCAGTTGCACGCCGCACAGCAATATTTGCGGTGAGTGTAAATGTGCCTTACAGTTAGCGATATTTATCTGATGGGAGGGTTTATGTCTCAAATTGCAAAAATAAGCAGTAAAGGTCAAGTCACAATACCTGCTCATGTGCGTAAAAAACTGCATCTTGCAACAGGCGATACCATCGCCTGGGAAACGGAAGCAGATGGACGTATTTGGGTGCGCCGTTTGGAACCTTTAGACCCCCAATACCTGACCGCTGTGAGTGCCACACTTTCAGAATGGGATACTATCGAAGATGACGAGGCGTATCGTGACCTATAGCCGTTACGAGATAGTCAAAGTTCCCTTTCCGTTTACCGACAAGCAAGCAAGTAAACGCCGCCCTGCGTTGATATTGTCTGATGGCGAGGCTTTCAACTCGCGTATAGGCCACAGCGTTATGGCTATGATTACCAGTGCGAAACACGCCGCGTGGCCTTTAGATACCCACATTGAGGATTTAAACGCAGCCGGATTGCCTACCGCATCCGTTATTCGCTTAAAGCTGTTCACATTAGACAATCGCTTGATTTTAGGAAAACTAGGGCAGCTTGCAACAACTGATAAACTCTCTTTTGAGCAGCATCTTAAAACGATGTTGTTGGGTCAATAAACACTAACCCACCTCAACAAACCAACCAACAACACACCTTCCAATAAACACCCACAGCAAAATCCCCACAAACTTATCAATATGGCAAGCAGGGCGCAAGAACAGCTGCTAACCTCAACCCAGCTGATTTTAAGGTACGCAAAAGCCTTTAAGGTATGCTAGATTAGGGCAATAACTTACCCTTTGCGGCTGTAAGCTACGGCAATGCGCCCAAACAGGCGGCCTTCATTCTTAACACCTACGGAGCTCATGTGAATTCAACTGACAGCAAAAACTGGTCTATCGAACAATCTGCCAAAACTTATGCGATAGATACTTGGGGCGATGGCTATTTTAGTATTAATGACTTGGGGCATGTGAGCGTAAAACCCAGCTCAGAAAAAGACATCGAACTGGATTTGTACGAAATTGTAAAGTTGCTGAACGAAAAAAACTTATCTTTACCAGTGCTGGTTGGTTTTATCGACATTTTAAAAGACCGCGCCAACCGTTTGTCCAAGGCGTTTGCCAAAGCTTGCGCCAATAACGCCTACCAAGGCCAGTACACCCCGGTTTACCCTATTAAGGTCAACCAACAAGGGCAAGTGATTGAAGGCATTTTAGCCGCCGACCATATTGGCTTGGAAGCGGGCAGCAAATCCGAATTGTTGGCGGTGATGGCCTTATCCAAACAAGGCATCATTATCTGTAACGGTTACAAAGACCGCGCCTATATCCGCTTGGCCTTAATGGGACTAATCATGGGTTTGAACCTATATTTGGTGATTGAAAAACCCTTGGAATTGGAATTGGTGATTGAAGAAGCGGCAAAGCTCAACGTAAAGCCACAATTGGGTGTGCGCGTGCGTTTGTCGAGCATCAGCACGGGCAAATGGCAAAACAGCGGCGGCGAAAAATCCAAATTTGGTTTGCACGCGTTTGAAGTCGTGCAGTTAATTGACCGCTTAAAACAATGCAATATGCTTAATAGCCTTAAGCTGATGCACTTTCACATGGGTTCGCAAATCGCCAATATCCATGACATCAGCGTCGCCTTAAAAGAAGCCGGACAATTTTATGTGGAATTGCACCGCTTAGGCGCACCGATCAGCATCGTCGATGCGGGCGGCGGTTTAGGCGTGGATTATGACGGCAGCGGCTCGCGGCGCGAATCGTCCATCAATTATAACTTGGATGAATACGCCGAAAGCATCGTCCATCATTTTGCCAAGTTGTGCGAAAAAAAGCACTTGCCACAACCGGACATTATCACCGAATCAGGCCGCGCACTGACGGCGCACCACGCCGTGCTTATCACCAATGTCACCGATATTGAATCGGTTTACAGTAACAACGCCGAATTGTTGGCCTTGCCTAAAACCCACAAACCCGTCGAGCTTTACCATGATGCGCTGGATGCCGTCGCCAAAGCACGCTCGCAATTTACCAAAGACAAACTCAGCATTAACGAACTGGCCAAAGCGGAAAACCACTATTCCTTGCTGTGCCAGCAAATCCAAGCGCAATTAAACCCCAGCAGCCAAAACGAAGCCGCGCTGTTACAAGAACTCAACGAAAAACTGGCTGATAAAATTTTCTGCAATTTTTCGCTGTTCCAATCCATGCCCGATGTCTGGGGCATAGACCAAGTGTTCCCGATCATGCCTATCCACCGCTTGCATGAACAGCCCTTGCGCCGTGCGGTTATCCAAGATTTAACCTGCGATTCAGACGGGCGCATCGACCACTATATCGATGGCAAAAATATCGAACAAACCCTGCCCATCCATGCCTTTGACAGCCAAGACCCGTACTTGATCGGCTTTTTTATGGTCGGGGCTTACCAAGAAATCTTGGGCGATATGCACAACTTGTTTGGCGACACCCATTCCATCAACATCAAGCTGGACGACCAAGGCTTCCACTTTTTTGACCTGCACGAAGGCGATCCGGTCAGTGCCTTATTGGATTATGTGCATATCAACAGCGAAGAACTTAAAGCCGCCTACCAACGCAAACTCGCGCACAGCCCGCTTTCAGAGCAACAACGGCAAGACTACGAACACGAGTTTGTCACTGGCCTGACCTCTTACACCTATCTGGAAAAATAATATGCGCATTGGATTTATTGGCCTAGGGTCTATGGGCTTGGGCATGGCGAACAACCTTGCCCAAGCAGGATTGCTGCACGCAGTCTATAACCGCACCGCCGCCAAAACCGCCGCGTTTGCCGCAACGGCATACACCAGCCCCGAAGCCTTGGCAGCAAATGTGGACATCGTCCTGCTCTGCGTCTCCGCCGACCAAGACGTGCTGGACATCATTGCTAAAATTGCCACAACCCTAACACCCGGCAGTATTGTCGTCGATATGTCCACAGTCAGCAGCCAAACTGCAATACTAGCCGCCAGCATACTGGCGGACAAACACGCGGCATTTTTGGATGCCCCCGTCAGCGGCGGTGTCGAAGGTGCCAAAAACGGCACCTTGGCGATGATGGTCGGGGGTGATGCCGCTGTTTTAGAACAAGTCCGCCCGGTATTGGCGGCAATGGCGACACGCATAGTCCATATTGGCCCTACCGGTTCGGGGCAAGCCACTAAAGCCGTCAACCAAGTCATGTGCGCGGGGATTAACCAAGCCGTCACCGAAGCCTTGGCATTTGGTGCCGCCCAAGGTTTGGCGATGGACAAAGTGATTGAAGTGGTGTCCGGCGGAGCCTCGGGTAATTGGTTTTTGCAACACCGTGGCATCACGATGACCAATGGCACGTTTGCCCCGGGTTTTAAACTGGCTTTGCACCACAAAGACTTGAAAATCTGCCAATCGATGGCGGCACAAACAGGCGCAGCTATCCCGTTAAGCGAGCAAACCCTGATTAATTATGAACAACTGATGGCGGAAGGTTTTGGGGATGAAGATATTTCTGCTTTATATCGGTTAAAACGCCCTTAACCCACCCTAGCCTAGTCGCGACCGCCGACACTTACTTGCCTATGCTGGGCATTGCAGTGTTGTGGCTAAACTAGGCTGGAGTAAAACGGCTTTAGACGTTTTACGGATTACAAGGCAATGGCTAAAGCCATTGCACTCCGCGTACTAGACGCCATCACCGACGCTTATCTGCCTATGCTGGGCATTGCGGTGTTGTGGCTAAACCAGGCTGGAGTAAAACGGCTTTAGACGTTTTACGGATGACAAGGCAATGGCTAAAGCCATTGCACTCCGCGTACTAGATGCCATCACCGACGCTTACTTGCCTAAGCTGGGCAATGCGGTGTTGTGGCTAAACTAGGCTGGAGTAAAACGGCTTTAGACGTTTTACGGATGACAAGGCAATGGCTAAAGCCATTGCACTCCGCGTACTAGATGCCATCGCCGACGCTTATCTGCCTATGCTGGGCATTGCGGTGTTGTGGCTAAACTAGGCTGGGGTAAAACGGCTTTAGACGTTTTACGGATGACAAGGCAATGGCTAAAGCCATTGCACTCCGCGTACTAGATGCCATCGCTGACGCTTATCTACCTGTGCTGGGCATTGCAGTGTTGTGACTAAACTAGGCTGGAGTAAAACGGCTTTAGACGTTTTACGGATGACAAGGCAATGGCTAAAGCCATTGCACTCCGCGTACTAAATGCCATCGCCGACGCTTATCTGCCTGTGCTGGTCAGTGCAGTGTTGTGGCTTAACTAGGCTGGAGTAAAACGGCTTTAGACGTTTTACGGATGACAAGGCAATGGCTAAAGCCATTGCACTCCGCGTAACGGTGTTATCGTTCCCACGCTTTTGCGTCTTCTTGAGTTAAAACACCCATAATAAACCATGCCCAGTTACCAAACCTTAGACACCATCGCCGATGCTTATCTGCCTGTGCTGGGTATATTGCAGTTATGGCTAATTGTCGCTGCCTTGCGGCATAAGGCATGGCGACAGGCGGCGGTCTTAACTGTTATGGTTCTAGGCGGCTTGGTAATTGCGTATGGATTGATGTTTCTCGACCAGACCTACCTACTTTGGCAACGTCTAGGCTTGGACTACAGCACCCACACCGCCGTAGCTTTGGTTTTGGTCAGTGCTTGGGCCGTGTGCAGCCAACGCGGGCGCATCATCGGGCCGCTGTCATTGATGCTGTACTGTCTACTCATGTTGTTTCAACACTACCATACCCCCGCCGACATACTCAGCACTGCCGCCATCGTCGGCCTATTGGATATGCCTGTTATCCGCTATACAGTGCGCAGCTTGCCCCCACCACGCGCATAATATTTTTATTTTTGCCCACGCTAAGCGAATTGCAAAATTGGACACTAGGACAAGTTTTTAGCCATCTGTTCAGCTATGCGGTGTAGTCTTGCATTAAACCAACGCCGCAAGATATAGCTGCGCACAATGCTAATCAGTGTAAACCACGCACCTATCCAGAGGTTAGTGCTGATTGGGATATGGATGTCAAAGAAAGGAAACAGCACTAACTGGGATGCCAAGGCGACAAAATAGCCTAACAAGGCATTCGCAAGCGCTTCAATAAAAGAGGCTAGCCGTGATTGCTGCATAGTGCTTCTATAGGGGGGCGGGTCTCTGGCGCACAACGGCAATACCGTTGCACGCCAGCGGGTATGGCTTTACTGAGGGTAGTGGCTTAGCTGTTCAGCGAATAATCGCGTTCTTCGCTAAGGTTTTGTAAGGTAAAGAAATTTTTAAAATACGGCATAAAACTGACGGTAATGGGTATGGAGTAAAAGCAATAAATAGCCGCCGCTTCACCCGTCGAAACCCCCAATAGCCATTGCGGCATAAATAAGGTCATTAAGGCCATAAACAAATGATAACTGGAGATTTTCCAGTTATTTTTCCAGACAAAACCACTCAACGCCAAGCCAAACAACGAGCCGTGGGTCACGAGCGTGCCGAACGCGCTGGAAATGTGGTAGCCGATATGATATTTCCCCATAAACAGGCACGACACCATATTGCCAATAAAATTAGGCGATAAGTTAAATAACTGCCAAGTGTTAGGCAAAAATGAAAACACCAAAAACATAAAGCTTAAGCTGCCGCCGAGTAATGTGGCGTTTTTTAGCGCGGATTTGTCCGGCGAGTAGGTTGCCAATGCGGGCATGATGGCAAAGGCTTGTAGGGCGATATGGTAGGTTGAAAGTTCGCTTAAAAAATAGTTGGTGCCGTAACCACATTGGTCTGCGACCGGATAGGCAAAAAACTGGATCAGTTCCATTAAGGAAAAATGGAATATGGCATAAGAACGCGCAACGCGTACCCAAAAAGTTTCTGATTTATCAAGAAAAGTCACTGCTGAGGCGGCAAATCCTATGACTCCCAGCCCAAGCGACATGTTAGCACTAAAGCACATAATTTCCCCAAAAAGTGTAATAGTATAATAAATTCAAGCCTAAGCACAACTTATATGCGGGTTGTGGGTGTCTGCCAGTGTTGGCGATTTAACGGCAGCCCGCTTATTACACGCAGCTAAAAAAATACACATCAGTTAAGCCATGACAGCCGGAGTGCAACGGCTTTAGACGTTGCCGTGCCAGCAATAAAGCCAAAAACAGAAGCTATAACTCCGCTTACCTGTAGGCAATTGCTGATTAGCGGGGCGTTTATTGGTTTACGGCACAGGTTACTGCCATGCTTTAGCCACATAACCCCACCTCAGGGTAAACTGAATTCCATACGAACACTTCTGAATTTACCCTCTACCCGCTGTTTAGTCTCACAGCGGGTGTACACCCGCTTTAGGCAGTGCCGTGTCTGAAAATTAAGTGATGATGTCATGCCAAGCAAAACCTATGCGGTTTTATGCGCCCGATTTCTTACTGCTATGGTCGGAAAAATTTTGGGAATACGTCTATACTTAAATTGGCAATACAAATAATTATCATTGCTAGTTTCTATCCTGAGCCGACCGATTGCCATCCTCCCCTTACCTCAACGACATAGACTAAAACCAAAAAAGCCACCGACTCATTTAAATTCAATGACTTAAAAAAACATCCCACTATTTTAAAGCGGCGGTCGCTGGGCGTGGTTTATTCCTGATGTGTATTTTTTTTATACAGCTTAAGTGCTACCATAGCCCCGCAAAGAAAAATAAAAATATAAATAATAATAATTAACAAGCATAACAATAGAGGAGCAAGACAATGCAAGAGCTTTTTAAGCGGATTGTTGTCCGCATTTCCGACCAGTATTTGACAGTTCTGTTTGTATTAGGGGCTGTATCCGCCATAACGTACATGGTGCTTATTACCGACATACGCGAGCAAGAAGGTAATGCCCGTTTGGTCCGTATGAGTGCCGAGCAAGGCCAATTGGTGCAGAACATCAACCTTGCGATCACCCAAAAAACCTATATTAAAGATCCCTCCGACTTATCAAAATTAAACGCGAAAATTATTTCCAGCCTTATCCAGCTAGACGAATCTTATATTTCCTTAAGCCAAGGCGACCGTTTTGTTAAGGTCAGGGGCGAGTTGACACATATTTCCGGGCAGTTGTCGCGGGAATTGCGGCAGGTGTATTTTGACGGCAAAAAACCCTTAGATTCATTGATGCGGGCGTATATGTTGGCTGCCCGGACGTTACAAAAAGCCCCCGCTGCCACTTTACGCTTAGATAGCCCCGAAGTGGACAGGCTGTTTTTTACCATCACCCCTGCGGTGTTGGAAGGCATAAACTTGGTCAGTTCGCTACACCAACGCGAAAGTGAGTTTATGTTGGGCAGCACGCTCAACAAACAGATGATGTTTTTTGGTTTGTCGCTGGCAACCTTAGTGTTTGTGGGCGTGCTGCTGTTGCAGCCGTTAGTGGGCAAATTAAAAGAAAGCGCGTTTCAAATGGCGCAAGGCAAGGCGTTTTCGGACAACGTTATCAACACGACCCAAGCCTTAATTATTGGTTTGGATCCCGATGGTAAAGTGGCTTTGTTTAACCACCACGCCGAAGAAAGTAGCGGTTGGTCAGAAGAAGACGTAGCCGGGGCAGATTTTTTCAACAAATTTATCCCCGAAGCCGAGCAACCCAATTTACGCGCCTTGTTTAACGATATGATGGCGGGTACGGTGGAGTACGCCGATGAAATTGAAACCGCGATGCAGATTAGCACCGGCGACTTAATCAACATCGTGTGGAGCCCGACGATTATTAAAGATTCCAAATCTGGTACGCCATCGTTGTTTTTGGCAACAGGCTTGGACATTACCGAACGTAAGGAAGCCGAGCAACGGGTGTATCAAGCCAATGCCGAATTGGCGCAAATTACCGAACGTCTGCAAGGCGAAGTCAACTTGGCGGCGGTGTTGCAACGGTCTATCTTACCGCCGCCTGTGATCGACTTGCCGGGCGTACAAGGTTTAGCAAACTTGCTGACTTCCAGTGAGGTAGGTGGCGATTATTACGATTATTACAAAGTGGGCGGACACCATAGCGTAGTACTGATTGGTGACGTCAGCGGTCACGGTGTGGCGGCAGGTACGATGGTGGGTGCGGCGAAAGCGGGCGTTTATCCGCTGATTCATGAAGGCATCACCAGCCCCAGTGAAATTCTCAACTCCTTAAACGAAACCATGCGTGCCACGGCTCAACAATCTTTATTGATGACGATGGGCTGCTTAAGTTTGGATGCGCGTAACGGCAAATTAACCTTTGCCAACGCGGGCCATGTGTTGCCGTATTTGTTGCGCCACAAAGCCAAACATTGGGACATGTTGGAAGCATCCGGCTTGCCTTTAGGCAAAAGCGTGGATTCTGATTATCTGCAAACCGCCGTCGAACTGACTTTGGAAGTGGGCGACCGCTTGTTTTTATACACCGACGGTTTAGTTGAGGAAGAATCCCCTGCTGGCGAAGCGTTTGGGTATGACCGTCTGGAAGCTTTGCTGAATGCCAATATTGATGTTGAAGACCCCGAAGTTTTGCGCAACATCCTAATGGACGCGTTAAAAAGCCATTGCCGTACCAGTGCTTATAGCGATGACGTGACGATGGTGCTGATGACCCATAGTGACCGTGTTATCCAAGCCGCCGCTACCAACGAAGTCAGCGATATTATCCGTATTTCCGAACCCTTCTATCGCCAAGGCGAACATCCAATTCCGCGTATCTCTAAAGAATATGTGGTGTTCTTGGCAGAACAAGGCTATTCCGATTTGCTGACCCGTTTTAGCCAAGACGGTATTTGCCGCATTTTGCCCAGACACGATGATTTTTGTAAACAAATCGGTTGGAACCATTTGCTGAACCAACATCATGAATCACCCGATGACGATTTGTATTCGCTTATTCCTAGCCACGCCGAATCCCGCCAATTTCACCTGACGCACACAGAAGACAAGCTGTTTATCATGGAAGAAATCCAGTCATGGTTGTCTGACCAAGGCCGTTTATCGAAAGACCACATTGAAGCCTTGATGATAATCTTGGATGAAATGACTGAAAACAGCTTATATGCCGCACCGCGCGATGGTAAAGGGGTGGCGTATTACAGCAAAGGCGAGTCTAGGGAATTGTCTGAACATGAAGAAGTGCGTATCGATATTGCCATTACCCCTGAATTTTTAGGGCTGATGATTACCGACAACTGGGGCACATTAACCCCAGGCGTGTTCCTGCGCAACCTTGCCCATGCCATGCAGACAGGTGTGGAAGCGGGCGTGGGCGGTGTGGGCTTGTACATGATGTGGCGGTTATCGGACTATTTGCAAATCCGCGTGCGCCCACAACAACGCACCCAAGTGACCACCTTGTGGGACATTAACGGCACTGTGGATATGAATGTCGATTCTGGCGTGCAATTTATTTACCACAGCGAATACGAAGCTGCCAACTTAAATAGGGCGGCGTTATGAGCATGGTCAATTCGTTTACTATTGAAGAAATAGCCGGCAAAGACTTCCACTATAACTTTATTGGATCTATAGATGCCCACGCCTTAGAGGTGTTGGACTCGTTAGCGGCATTGCCGTCCGAAGTCCATGTTTTATTGGATTTTAGTGGTGTGGAGCGGGTCAATTCTATGGGGCTTTCGCTATTGCTTAAGCTGTTTGAAGATTGGGAGCGTAAGCGCATCCGCGTTGAAGTGCAGCATTTAAACCGCATGGTCAACATGCTGTTTAAAATTACCGGTTTAGGCCGTTTTGTCAAAACCGAAGGCCAAGCCGACACGGCAGTCGAAAACCTGCCCGCCAGCCCCGAAGCCCCGCGCCAAACTGAACACAAAACCGCTACCGTGATGCCCGTGCGCGACAAGCTAAACTTTGTCGCCAGCCTACAATCGGGGCAACAGCTGACGGGCTGGTATTTGCTCAATACTTATTTGCAGCGGCGTTTGAAAAAAGCCATCCATTTTGAACAATCGGTCGGTCTGCCCGATGGCAACACCACCGATTTGTTGTTTGCCAAGCCGTTTGAGGCGTGCCTGCTGATGAAGCAACATGGCTTTATCCCCGTGATGCGGCCTGTAGCCGAAGCGGATGAGGTGGTTATCTTAACGCGTGCCGACGACACCCTGACCTTAAAAGACTACGAAGGCGTAACGGTAAGCACGGCAAGCAAAGACAGTTTTGTCTACCAGCTAGGACGGTTTTTGTGCGATGAAAACAGTTTGGATTCCAAAAAGTTTAGCTTTGATTTTGCGGGCAACGAAATTAAAGCCTTGCAAACCTTAATCCGCAAAAAATGTGATTTGGTTTTTATGCTAAAAAAGACTTACGAAGGCTTGTCTTCGTTTAGCCGGAATAGCGTGCGTAAAATTGATGAAAGCCAAACCGATTTTGCGTGCCATTTGTTTTGTGTCGCGCCACATTTGCAGCAAGAAGCCCAAGAATTGGTTGAAGTGTTGCTCGACATGCAAAATGATGAACAAGGCCAGCTGATTTTGCCGGACATTCAAGTGCAATCTTGGGCAAAACCTGAACCCGGTGAGCTAAAAATGCTGCAAATGGTCTATGACCGCTATGTGGACTGAGCGTAGGTTTGCATAACGGCTTGGCTGCCAATCCATAAGCACTGCGCCTACTGCCAAAGACTAGGCGCAGATTGTCAAACAACAGCCAATCAGCATCTACAAACCTTTTTTTGCACAAAAAAAACCCGCCTTAACGGCGGGTTTTAGGGTGCTTAAAGTGTGTGATGTCGGCAGCTATATGCCTAACTCACCTTACTTTAGCGGTTGTTGTGTTTCGCCATTGACTTCCAATTGTACGCGGCGGTTGTTGGCGCGGCCCGCTTCAGTGTCATTGGTGTCTATAGGACGTGACCAACCATAACCACGCGTGGTTAGGTTAGGTGAATGAGTGCCGTCAACCAAATATTTCTTAACTGCCAACGCGCGGCGTTCAGATAATTCGACGTTATGCTTATAGCCGCCAGTGTGGCTAGTGTGGCCTTGGATTTCAATCACTAGCTCAGGATGTTCTTTGATGCGTTGGGCAACATTGTCCAAATTAACAAAGTATTGGGGTTTGATGATGTCTTTGTCATTGTCAAATTTAACGTCAACAATCCAGCAACCAACGATGCTGACTTGCGCACCCGGGATGGTGTTGGGGCATTGGTCGTTACAATCGTTGACACCATCGTTGTCACCATCAAGTGTTGAACAATCAGCTGGCGCAACGGCAACGGGTTCTGGTGCAGGTGCGGGAGCTGGTTCTGGGGCAGCGGCGGTAGGTTTAGGGCCAAAAGGCACAACAAAACCTAAGTTGACCACCATGTCATGGAATTCGTTAGTGCCAGCTTGCAAGTCGGCATTAAAGTTTTGGTTGTAGCGGTAACGCACGTCACTACGAATTAAGAAGTTGTCACACACTTCGTAGGTAAAACCGGCCCCTGCTTCGCCGATAAAACCAACGCCGCTGCCGCCGTTGTGGCTAGAGTTCATCGCACCTAAGCCCAAAACCGTGTACGGTGAAAAGGTGTCGCGGTTGATGAAATAC
>JABFST010000339.1 GCA_013140465.1 Methylococcaceae bacterium | reverse complement strand
GGGCTGTATGTGGTGTTTACCTCTAACCGCCATCCCGATGATTTATACCAAGGCGGCTTACAGCGCGAACAGTTTTTATTATTTAGCAAACGCCTACAAGCCGAGGCCCACACCATTGAACTGCTGGCGGCTACCGATTATCGGCTGATGCACTTGCGGAGCTTGGAAACCCGTTATTATTACCCGCTAGGTGACGGTGCCGATGCCTTTATCCAACACAGTTATGATGAATTAAGCAATTTTGCCGTGCGCGAGGCTGGCTTGTTAACCGTACTGGGGCGCGAATTGAAACTGACGGCGGTACACGGCGATGTGGCGCTAAGTTCGTTTGCTGAACTTTGCGCCACCCCTTTAGGCCCTGCCGATTACAACGAGATTGCCAATGAATTTGGTGCCGTTATTTTGGCGAGCATCCCGCAATTGGGGCCAGAAAAACGCAACGAAGCCAAACGCTTTATGCTGTTAATCGATGCCTTGTATGAACACAAAGTAAAGCTGGTGTGTACCGCTGAAGTGGCACCCGCTGAACTGTACACCCAAGGCGATGGTGCTTTTGAGTTTCAGCGCACCGTGTCGCGGCTGATGGAAATGCAAGCCGAAAGTTATTTGCAAAGCCCGCATAATGCCGCGTAAATAAAGGAGTGGGACTGAATGTTTACGCGCAATTATTAAATCCCCTCTCTCTGAGGTAGAGGGAGTTTAAAGTAGATTAACACTATATATGAAAATCCCAGGAGACCTTATGGCATTAGTGATACCCCCAGTCTGTGAATTTGGTTTGCCCGCCATTGACTTTAAACTGCCGGGCGTAGATGGGCGCACTTGGTCTTTGTCCGAGTGCAAAGGCGAAAACGGTTTGTTGGTGATGTTTATCTGCAACCATTGCCCGTATGTAAAGGCCGTGCAAGACCGCATCGTCAGGGATGCCCTAGAACTTAAGCAATGGGGCATAGGCTCGGTGGCGATCATGTCCAATAATGTTGCCGACTACCCCGAAGATTCATTCGACAACATGAAGGCTTTAGCCGAACGCCTGGACTTTAGCTTTCCTTATTTATTAGACGAAAGCCAAGCCATAGCCAAACACTACAATGCTGTCTGCACGCCTGATTTTTTTGGTTATAATGCAGACTTAACCCTGCAATACAGGGGCCGTTTAGATGCCAGCCGCAACGAGGCCGCGCCCGCCGATGCGCACCGCGACCTCTTTGAGGCCATGAAGTTGGTTGCGACGACAGGCCACGGCCCACAAGCACAAATTCCAAGCATGGGTTGCTCCATCAAATGGAAATAAATACTTACTACACAATAAGAGAGTGAAATATGTCGATTAAAAGAATGGTTGATCTGGATTTGGCCGGAAAGCGCGTATTAATCCGCCAAGATTTAAATGTCCCTGTTAAAAATGGCGTTGTCACCAGCGACCTGCGCATCCAAGCTAGCGTGCCCACCATCCAACAAGCCTTGGCGGCTGGGGCGGCGGTGATGTTATTGTCACATTTGGGCCGTCCGGTTGAAGGCCAGTATGACGAAGCTTCTTCATTAAAACCCGTAGCCGATAGCTTGACTAAACTTTTGGGCATACCCGTCCGCTTAGAAAAAGACTGGCTGGACGGTATTGAAATCGCGCCGGGCGAAGTGGTTTTATGCGAAAACGTGCGTTTTAATGTCGGCGAAGAAAAAAACAGCGACGAACTAGGCCAAAAAATGGCGGCCTTGTGCGACATCTTTGTGATGGATGCCTTCGGTACGGCCCACCGCGCACAAGCGTCTACCCATAGCGTCGCTAAATTTGCGCCACAAGTTTGCGCGGGCCCCTTACTCGCCAGCGAATTGGATGCCTTGGGCAAAGCCTTGGAAACGCCAACCAAGCCATTAATCGCCATCGTCGGCGGCTCTAAAGTGTCCACCAAACTGACCGTGTTAAAATCGTTGTCCGAAAAAGTCGATCAATTGATCGTCGGTGGCGGTATTGCCAACACCTTTATTGCCGCTGCGGGTTTCCCTGTCGGCAAATCTTTGTATGAGGCCGATTTGGTGGAAGAGGCACAACGCCTGATTGCCGCCGCCAAACAAGCGGGTTCGGACATTCCCATTCCGGTAGACGTGGTGTGCGCCAAAGAATTTTCAGAAACAGCCGTCGCCACCGTTAAAAAAGTAGCCGACGTAGAAGCCGACGACCTGATTTTGGACATCGGCCCCGACACTGCCAAGCAATATGCCGAACTTATCAAATCGGCCGGCACGATCGTTTGGAACGGCCCGGTCGGCGTGTTTGAAATTGAACAATTCAGCCACGGCACGCAAGCCTTGGCAACGGCTATCGCCGAAAGCCCTGCGTTTTCGATAGCGGGTGGCGGCGATACCTTGGCGGCTATCGACAAATACAACATCAGCGAACAAGTGTCCTACACCTCTACTGGTGGCGGTGCCTTTTTAGAGTTCCTGGAAGGTAAAGAACTGCCAGCCGTCGCGATATTAAAGTCACGCGCTTAACGGCAAGCGGGGCCTGTAGGGGACTAAGCTTATACCCCTACAGTGCTTTGCAACTTGACCTAACCCCCTGCACCCTGTACCTTGTACTGTGTACTGCAAACTGATTTTTTTACTTAACTAGGTTTACTAATGGCTAGAGTTACCATCGAAGATTGTTTAGAACATGTTGAAAACCGTTTCAAACTGGTGTTATTGGCAAGCACGCGTGCCCGCCAATTAAGCCACGGCGCAACTGAGTTTTTACCACGCGGCAAAGATAAGGACACCGTACTGGCATTGCGCGAAATTGCCGCCGGACACGTCACCGTCGATAACATCACCTTACTGCATCGGGTAGGCGAAAGCCACGACCATAACCCTATGTTCTAAACCCCAAGCAGCCATGTCGATAGTCGCCGACAATCTCCACCACAAACGCCTTCAGGACGAGCTGATTGAGCGTTTGTGCGTGACTTTGTCCGGCTACTTGGACCAAGCCCAAATTGATGATTGCGTGCGTGCCTACGAGTTTGGCGCAGACGCACACATAGGACAATTCCGTAAAAGTGGCGAAGCCTATATTTGCCATCCCGTCTCCGTAGCAATTACCTTAGCCGAAATGCGCATGGATGCCAGCGGCATCATGGCAGCAATCCTGCACGATGTGATTGAAGACACTCCGGTCAGCAAAAAAGAGCTGGCTAACCGCTTTAGCCTAGAAGTGGCGGAGTTGGTGGACGGCGTGACCAAACTGTCGAAAATCGACGCCAAAACCCAAACCCAAGCCGAAAAACAAGCCGAAAATGTCCGCAAAATGTTTTTGGCGATGGGCAAAGACCTCCGCGTAATCCTAGTCAAACTTGCCGACCGTTTGCACAATATGCAAACCTTGGGCGTGATGCCCCCTGAAAAAAAACGCCGCATCGCCCGCGAAACCTTAGACATTTATGCGCCTATCGCCAACCGCCTAGGCATGAGCAAAATCCGCCACAAACTCGAAACCCTGAGTTTTGAAGCCATGTATCCCATGCGCTACGCGGTGTTGATGCAAGCCATCAAAAAATCCCACGGCAACCGCAAAAAAGTCATCGACAATATTGAGGGCATGATAAAAACCCGCATAGGGCAATCCGGTTTGGAGTGCGTGGTCTCGGGCCGTGAAAAAAACATCTACAGCATTTACAAAAAAATGCTGGTCAAAAAAGTGCATTTAGCCGCGATTTTTGATCTCTACGCTTTCCGCATTTTTTGTGAAACCGTAGACGATTGTTACCGATCCTTAGGCATTATCCACAACCTTTATAAACCTATCCCCGGTCGTTTTAAAGATTACATTGCCTTGCCCAAGGCTAACGGCTACCAATCGTTGCATACCATCGTCATCGGCCCTTATGGCAAACCTATCGAAATCCAGATTAGGACGCACGAAATGCACCGCATGGCGGAATCGGGCATCGCCGCGCATTGGCTGTATAAATCGGATGACGACAAATCCAGCAAATTTCAGGCGCGGGCGAATGAATGGCTAAAAGATTTGCTGGAAATGCAAAAAACCGCAGGTGATTCGCTAGAGTTTATCGATAACCTAAAAGTTGATTTGTTTCCGCAAGAAGTGTTTGTCTTCACGCCCAAAGGCGACATTATCAAAATACCGCGTGGCGCTACTATTATCGATTTTGCTTATGCCGTACACACGGACATTGGCAATGCTTGCGTTTCCGCGCGTATCGACCAACAGCTGGTGCCTTTGCAAACCAAGCTAGAAAACGGCATGACCGTAGAAATCATCACCGCGCCTTGGGCCCGTCCTAATGCTGTGTGGCTGAATTATGTCACCACCGTAAAAGCCCGCTCCAGTATCCGCACGCACCTAAAACACTTTAAGCAACAAGAAGCCATCAGCCTAGGCCGCCGTTTGCTGGACAAAGAATTGCAAATTCTGCACTTGCATCTGGACACGATTGAAGAAGTGCAAATCCAAACTCTGCTTAAAGTGTTGGCAGTCCCGACATTTAACGACTTGTTGGAAGACATAGGCTTAGGCAACAAAATGCCGTTCCTGATTGCCAAACGCCTGACCCAAGACGACATCAATGCCAATATCAAACTGGATGACCAAGACAAAAGCCAGCAAGCGCCGCTTATCATTAAAGGCACAGAAGGTATGGTCATCACCTTGGCTAAATGTTGCCACCCGATACCCGGCGATTCCATCATCGCCTACTTTAATCCCGGCAAAGGCATCGTCGTCCATCACCACGAATGCCGTAACCGCTCGGTCGTGCGCAAAAAACACCCCAACTGGTTGGATGTGGAATGGAGCCCCGATGCCGCTGGTGATTTCCCTACCGAATTGCGTATAGAAATACTCAACCAACGTGGCGCTTTAGCCACCTTAGCCGCGACTATTTCTGACCAAGGCTCAAATATAGAAAACGTCACCGTCGTCGAACAAGACGAGCGTGTGTGCGTAGACCTCATCACCCTGACGGTTAAAGACCGTGTCCACTTGGCGCAAATCATGCGCCGCCTTAAAGATCTGCCTATCGTCTTAAAAATCACGCGTGTTAAAGGATAATACGCGTCCAAAACAGCCCGCGCTTGGGAACGGGTTCTTGGTTAAATCTTAGTCCTGGCGTGTTAAGGCTAGTGTAGATACTTAGTAACTATTCAGCATCCGGGGCACAACAGCCGTTCGCTGAGCGAAACAGCCGTTCGCTGAGCGGAACAGCCGTTCGCTGAACGGAACAGCCGTTCGCTGAGCGGAGTCGAAGCGAACAAACCGGCTTCGACTCCGCTCAGCCTACGGTAAAGACTCCGCTCAGCCTACGGTAAAGACTCCGCTCAGCCTACGGTAAAGACTCCGCTCAGCCTACGGTAAATTTGACTTATTAGAAGTCGCTCTGAATAGTTACGATACTTATAAAGCCCATACGGGCAGGCCCCTGGACCACCGCCACAAAATGCGCCAACATCCAGCCAAATCTTCGGCTCACACATGACCCTATCCATGCGTTTACGACGACAACTCAGTTTTTGGGGCATCTTACTCTTCGCCGTTATTGCCTTGGCACTCATCATGCCCCGCTTGCCTAAACCTGCACTGGCTAGCTATTACCCTGTATCAACAGCGGTTTATGCGAAAGAGGGTGAATTGCTACGGCTGACTTTGGCTAAAGACCAGCAATACCGGATTTGGCTGCCTTTGTCCGAACTGCCAGCGCATTTGCGACACGCGACCTTGCTCTATGAAGACCGCTGGTTTTATCGGCATTACGGTATCAATCCCATCGCCTTATTGCGTTCGGCTTGGCAAACTTATGGGCATGGCACACGACTAGGTGCGTCTACCTTGACCATGCAGTTGGCAAGACAGCTTTACCATATCAACAGCCGCCGAGTCTGGGGCAAGCTTTGGCAATGTCTGGCAGCTATCAGTTTGGAACTGCGCTACAGTAAGGATGAACTGCTCGCCGCTTATCTGAATACCGCGCCTTATGGCGGCAATATTTCGGGGATAGGCGCAGCTAGCCTGATTTACTTTCATAAGCCTGCCGCCCAACTCAGTGTCGCAGAAGCTTTAAGTTTGGCGGTCATCCCACAAAACCCTGTACGCCGCGCCCCTAAACACCAGCTGCCACCTGCCCTGCTGGCTGCGCGGCAACGGTTATGGCAACGTTGGTTAAGCGTTTATCCTCAAGACCGTGGCTTGGCTGCTGATGTGCTGTTACCGCTTAAGGTGTACAGTTTGGCGGACAAACCGTTTATTGCGCCGCACCTGACCGATAGTCTGTTGCGGCATTATCCGCAAGATAGGCACATCGTCAGTAGCCTACAACTCGGTGTGCAAACAGCCGTCAAACAGCAAATAGACCGCTTTATCGTACACCAGCGCAGCAGCGGCATACGCAATGCCGCCGCATTATTGGTCGATACCGATTCTATGCAGGTTGCAGCACTGGTGGGTTCTGCCAATTATGGGAACAAATCCATCGCGGGACAAGTCAACGCCATCACGGCAAAACGCTCGCCGGGTTCGGCGTTAAAACCGTTTATCTATGCCTTAGCCTTGGATCAAGGTTTGATACATCCGCGCAGCCTGTTGAAAGATACACCCACCCGCTTTGGGGCGTATAACCCTGAGAATTTTGACGGTCGGTTTATCGGCCCAGTCAGTGCCCAAGAGGCATTAATCCGTTCGCGCAATATTCCCGCCCTTACTTTAGCCGCGCAACTGCATAAACCTGATCTGTATGAGTTTTTGCAGCTGTCTGGGGTTTCAGGCTTACGCAGCCGCGACTTTTATGGACTCAGCTTAAGTTTGGGCAGTGCCGAGGTGTCTATGCAAGAATTGGCGGCGATGTATGCGCTCTTGGCTAACCACGGCGTGTTGCAAGCTTTGCGCTACCGCACTGACGACAATGTGCCTCAAGCCAAAACTGCATTGCTCAGCGAAGCCGCCGCGTTTATCACCTTGGATATGCTTAGCCAACATGCACGCCCAGATAGCTTACGCCCTGCCCTACCGCCAGTGGCATGGAAAACAGGCACGTCTTGGGGCTATAAAGATGCGTGGGCGGTCGGTGTGGCGGGGCATTATGTGCTGGTGGTGTGGGTCGGCAATTTTGACAATGCGGGCAACGCGGCTTTTGTCGGCATCCGTAGTGCCGCGCCGTTGTTTTTTAGCCTACTCGACAGCTTACGCGCACAAAGTTTGTTGCCAGGCTTAGAACTAGCGTTTGTACGCCCCGCTACAGTCACTGCGCTTGATGTTTGCGCCGCCAGTGGCGATTTGCCTAATCCCGAGTGTCCGGCATTAGCCAAAACCTGGTTTATCCCTGGCAAATCGCCGATTAAAATCAGTACGCTACACCGCGCCGTGTATGTTGATGACCGCACCGGACGCGTCGTGTGCAAAGCTGCGCCGCATAGCCATAAAGAGGTGTATGAGTTTTGGCCCAGCGATCTGTACCCGTTGTTTAAAGCGGCGGGTATGCCACGCAGGACACCACCGCCCTTGCCCACATGCTATAACGCATCCAGCCAGTCAGCAGCGGTAACGATAAGCGCACCTTCCGCTTTAGCGACGTATAGCTTACGCATCAGCAAACCTTCCAGTATAGCTTTACGCGCTGAGACTATAGGCGAAACGGAGTTGTTTTGGTTTGCCAATAAAAGTTATTTGGGCAAGCGTTTGGCATCAGAAACCTTGTGGTGGCAACCTAAACGCGCGGGGCAATACCAGATACGCGCGGTGGATGCACTAGGCCATGCCGATGTGCGGGAGATTAGCGTGGAGATTTTGCCTTAGTGGCGTAGTGACTAAGACGGGTGCGGTTTGCCGGAAACGGCAGTTTTCACTGGCGTTCAAACTGCCTTATTCCGGCCTACGATTTGGCATTTATTATCGTGGGGCTAAAGCCTTAAACAATTTAGGTAGGCTTACTTCACCACACCCACTTTCTTTTCCAGTTCTGACTGGCTTAAATGGCGTACATCTTCGCCTTTAACCATATACACCAAGTGTTCGCAGATATAGCAAGCATGGTCGCCTATCCTTTCCAATGCGCGGACTGTCCAAATCACATCTAAGGTGCGGGTGATGTTTCTGGGGTCTTCCATCATGCGGGTAATCAGCTGGCGTAAAATATTGTCATATTCGCGGTCAACATTTTCATCTAAGGCAGTAATGGCTGGCACTTCTTCCACGGACATCCTAGCAAACGCATCCAGCGCATCATGCAACATGTCTTTAACCAAATCCGCCATGTGTTCCAACTCATGGTGCGGTAATTTGCTTTCAGAACCTGACAACTGTATTGCCATCTCGGCTATGCGTTCGGCCTTGTCACCTACGCGTTCGATCTCGTGGATGATTTTGATGACGGTAATCAGTAACCTTAAATCAAATGCCGTCGGCTGCCTCAGCGCAATAATCTGGGTGCATTCCATGTCGATCTCCATTTCTAAGGTATCCACCTGGTTATCTTGCTTGATGACCAGTTCCGCCATTTCCATATTGCCTGTGGTGTAAGCTTCTATAGCCAGCTCGATTTGCTGCTCCACCAAGCCGCCCATAGTCAATACTTTGTTGCGTATATCTTCCAGCTCCCTGTTGAACTGCTCCGATATGTGATGACCTATTTTGCTGTTGTCCATGTTCTGCTCCTGATTATCCGTAGCGACCGGTAATGTAATCTTCTGTTTGTTTTTTTCTGGGGTTCGTGAACAATTCGCTGGTAGTGCCTATTTCAATCAACTCGCCCATGTACATAAAGGCGGTGTAATCAGAAACGCGCGCCGCTTGCTGCATATTGTGGGTAACGATGACGATGGTGTATTTTTCCTTAAGCTCATTGATGAGTTCTTCAATTTTTAAGGTTGAAATAGGGTCTAGTGCCGACGCGGGTTCGTCGAGTAACAGCACTTCGGGTTCGATGGCTATCGCCCTGGCTATCACTAAGCGTTGTTGTTGCCCGCCGGACATGCCTAGGGCATTGTCGTTCAAACGGTCTTTCATTTCATCCCAAAGTGCCGCGCCGCGCAAGGCTTTTTCTACAGTTTCTTCGAGTATTCTTTTGTCGTTGACGCCTTGTATTCTTAAGCCATAAGCGACATTTTCAAAAATAGACTTAGGAAACGGGTTAGGCTTTTGGAAAACCATGCCTACGCGTCTGCGCAATGCCGCGACATTAACCGATTTGTCGTATATGTTTTCGCCTTCCAATAAGATTTTGCCCTCAATCCGTGCGCTGTCAACCAAATCGTTCATGCGGTTGATGCAACGTAATAAGGTAGATTTGCCACAGCCACTAGGGCCTATATAGGCTGTCACCTTACGTTTGTGCATTTCCATGCTCACGCCGTGCAGTGCCTGTTTTTCACCGTAAAACAGATTGAGGTTTTCAACTTTAATGCAGGTTTCATTTGGATGCTGCGACTGTTCCCTACCACTTAAGATAGAGTCCATGTTGATGGTGTGTGAACGTACTTGTTGTGTTGTCATTTAATTAACCTTCCAGTGCCCGATATTTTTCCCGCAGATTGTTCCTGATGACGATGGCAGCCAAATTCAGGCCGATAATCACCAGAACCAACAATAATGCAGTTGCGTAAACTAAGGGTCTCGCCGCCTCAACGTTGGGGCTTTGAAAACCAACATCATAAATATGAAACCCTAAGTGCATAAATTTTCTGTCTAAATGTAAAAACGGGAAATTACCGTCCAAGGGTAAGGTGGGCGCCAATTTAACGACACCAACCAGCATTAACGGCGCCACTTCGCCAGCGGCTCTCGCCACAGCTAAAATCAAGCCCGTCATCATGGCTGGACTAGCCATAGGCAATACGGTAAGCCATAAGGTTTCCAACTTGGTGGCCCCTAAAGCCAAACTGCCTTCGCGGATAGCACTGGGTATGCGCGCCAAGCCTTCTTCGGTGGAAACAATCACCACAGGCAACGTCAGCAATGCCAAAGTAATCGAAGCCCATAACAGGCCAGGCGTACCAAAAACAGGGGCAGGAGCAGATTCGGGGAAGAACAGTTGGTCGATATTACCACCCAAAATGTAAACAAAAAAGCCTAAACCAAACACGCCGTATACCACTGATGGCACACCAGCAAGGTTATTAACGGCAATCCTGATGAGGCGGGTGATAAAGCCTTGTTTAGCATATTCGCGCAAATACACGGCAGCAATTACACCAAAAGGCGTAACGATCACCGACATCATCAGCACCATCATGACCGTGCCAAAAATTGCCGGAAAGATGCCGCCTTCGGTATTGGCTTCGCGTGGGTCCTCGCTTAAAAATTCAACCACTTTCACAAGGTAATGGATAGCCTTGTCAAACACGCTCATCGTGTTAGGGCGCACAGCCCGCACCACTTTAGACAACGGGATTTGTAAGGTACTGCCGCTATCGGTCTTAGCCACTAAGCTGGTGCTGCGCACTTTTTGGTACAAGTTCGCCAGTTGACTTTGCAGTTCTTTATATTGGACATCGTAATCTGCTTTTTGAGCCGCTAAATCCTGTTTGGCTTCTTCATCCAAGCGGTTTTCCAACTCTAGTTTGCGTTGTTTAAGCCGTAAACGTTCCAAGCCATAGTTAATCGCGCCTATGTCCTTTTTTTCCAGATGCGCAATTTCTTTAAAGACCACCAATGCCGCACTGATTTTATCCTGCAACACCGGCCAAGCCTCGGAGCCTGTCGCCAAGGTCTTGCCATTTTCCTTCACTTCAACAAGTTGTCCGTAAAAATTGCCCCATTCCCTGCGCTCAACAACCATCAAATCGTCTGGATCGTTTTGCTCTTTGACATTACGTTCTTGTATCCAAACAAAATCAGCCCCTGTCACATCACGGTTGCCGACTTTAATCAGATATTGCACCAACACTTCTTCATCATCGGCCATCTTAAAGCCAGTGGACTTAGCCATCAGGGCTGGCGTGACACTGGTTTCCACTTTCTCGCCGATGATCGTCCTGAGCGGCTTACCGTCTTCTTGATAACTGAATTGGGTGATTTGCGCGGGCCAAAAATGCCCTACGCCACGCCCAGCCACTAAACTCAGCACGCCTATCACCATAATAAGGCTAGTCGTCACCGCCGCTGCATTGAGCCAAATCCAGGGGACACCACTTTTAAACCATAATTTAATCATAATGAGCTATATTTTTCGCGTAGACGTTGACGGATAATTTCCGCCAAGGTGTTAAAGACAAAAGTAAACACAAACAACACTAAGGCCGCCAAAAACAACACCCGATAATGCGTGCTGTCCACTTCCGATTCGGGCATTTCCACCGCAATATTGGCGGCTAAAGTACGCAAGCCTTGAAATACGCTTAAGTCCATGACCGGGGTGTTTCCCGTCGCCATTAACACAATCATGGTTTCACCGACGGCACGGCCCAAACCGATCATTACCGCCGAGAATATGCCCGGGCTAGCAGTCAGCAGCACTACTTTAACCATCGTCTGCCAAGGAGTCGCACCTAATGCCAACGAACCTACCGTGAGATGTTTGGGCACGCTAAAAATCGCGTCTTCGGCAATCGAAAAAATGGTGGGGATAACCGCAAAACCCATAGCAATACCAACAACCAAGGCGTTGCGCTGGTCATAGCCTATGCCCAATTCGCTTTTAAACCAATCCCGTAGTGTCCCGTGGAACAGCAACTCTTCCAGCGGCACGCTGACGGTTAACGCAAACCAACCCGTCACCAATATCACCGGAATTAACACCGCCGCTTCCCAGCCTTCGGGTATTTTCTGCGACCACGCTTTAGGCAAATATTGCCAAACATAGGCAAACACCATCACCCCTAGCGGAACCAGCATCAGCAAGGCAAACAAGCCCGCCAAATGCTCTTCAATAAAAGGCGCCAACCATAAGCCCGCCAAAAAACCCAAAATTACAGTGGGCAAAGCCCCCATCAGTTCGATAGCAGGTTTGACATATTGGCGCATAGTCGGGGCCATAAAATAAGCCGTATAAATAGCACCCATCAACGCCAGCGGCATCGCCACCAACATTGCATAAAAAGCGGCTTTTAAAGTACCGAACACTAAGGGTGTCAAGCTGTATTTGGGTTCAAAGTCACTGCTGGCTGATGACGATTGCCAGATATAATCGGGTTTGGGATAACTTTCGTACCAAACTTCTTGCCACAAAGACCGTAGCGACACTTCGGGATGTTCGTTATCCACTTGCCAAGAGCGTATCTTGCCGTCGTCAGACTGTATTAGCACGGCACTGGCTCTAGGCGACAACGCAGCAGCAACCGGATGTAAATTGGGCATTTCTTCTTTAATCATTTCCCGTTCTGAGGTGGAATGATAAATGCCCATAGTGCCGTCGGCATCGAGGGTTAAAAAGCCTTTTCGGCGCTGTTCAGGATTGATGTTTAAGACGGCTTTGTCAGAGACTTTAAATACCCTAATTTTCTGCATTGCATAATGGTTAGACGCATCCCTTACCTTACTCCATTGCGACACTAAGCCCGTAGAATCACCCACCATCAACGACAAATCACCGTTTAAAAAAGCCACGCTGGTGATTTTTTGCCCGGCTAAGGCAATGTTTTGTTCCTGCACTAATTTAGGAGCGGTCTTGACCTTGATGTTAATCAGTCCTAAACGTCCGGTTTCGCCTAGCAGGTACAGGTTGTCATCTTCCTTGTCTATTAAGATGTCCCTGACATCAGACGCGGCATAATCTAACACAGTATCGTTACGCGTGACGGTGGCTTCATCAGAAAACAACGAGGTTTGTTTTTCAAAATGGCTTAGGCGGATTTTGTTGGCTGATTTTGCCACTATCGTGCTAGCACCATCGGCAATCCTGACGGCACATTTTTCTAAAGGTGCACCCGAGTCGTCCACCACTAGCGGCGCTTCGCCCAAGGGGTAAGACAAAGAGGGTGTAATCACGCGTTCATTATTGGCATACGTCACTTTGTATTGGTGCTTGACGATGATAGCTTTACCATCAGACAAACCATAAATGACCGCGCCTTCGTTGTTGGGGCTGCCTTGGGCAAAACTACTGACGCGCACGCCGTCGGGTATGTGCACGGTTTCTTTTAACAGGGTTTTCCCTGTTGCCACCGAAAAAAACACCACTTGCCCCAAGTCGGTAAAGCGTACGCCTACTTCGTTCTGCTCTTCCACACCCAGCAATAAAGTCTTACCTGTTGCAGCTTCAGGAATGTCGTATTGCGCTATTTTTTCGGCGGATGCCGAAAGAAACAGCGGAAAAACCACATACAGCAAATAAAAAAAGATCAGTGCAATCGCGAAAATAACGCCTAAGCCGCCGATGACTACCGCATATCGTGCTGTCGCGTCTTTGGCTAAACGCCAACGTTCATGCAGACCACCCGCTTCACGCTTTAGGTCCATAGTTGCTTTTGTTTGTTGGTTTAATTCAGACATGAGGAAATTAACTTGTTTGAAACGTGTGGGAATTATAGGAATTATATGTGACAAGGCGATAACAAACCAAAAAAAAACGGCTGAGATTGAATGTTCAAATCTCAGCCGTCGCGTGGCTCGTATTAACTGTATACGCTAGAGGGGGGTTTTAGCCATCAATACCAGCCAACATCCTTGTCTTTGCAAACTTACAAAAGCGCCTAAAAAATGCTATTTCAGGGTAGCCAAGACTTTCTCGACTATTTTTGCTGGCAACGGAATATAGCCGTCTTTAATCACGACTTGTTGGCCCGCTTTAGACAAGACCATTTTCATGAACTCGCCTTCTAAAGGCGGTAAAGGTTCGTTAGGTTTTTTGTTGACATACACATATAAAAAACGGGTTAAAGGATAAGTGCCTTTAATCGCATTTTCTGGAGTCGCTTCAACAAACGCTTCACCCGGATTTTTAGCCAAAGCCACCATTTTGATGCCAGACGTGCTATAACCCATACCGGAGTAGCCTATGCCGTTTTTAGATGACGTAACGGATTGCACGACAGAGGCAGAACCAGGCTGTTCGTTTACGTTGCTTTTAAAGTCGCCTTTACACAAAGCGTGTTCTTTAAAATAGCCGTAAGTGCCGGAAACCGAGTTACGTCCATAAAGCTGTATGCTTTTAGCGCCCCAAGACCCTACCCCAGCATCACCCCATGTTTCAATATCGGTTTCATGACCGCATTTGCGGGTTGATGAAAAAATCGCGTCAACTTGTGGCACCGTCAAGCCTTTAATGGGGTTGTCCTTATTGACCATCACCGCCAAGGCATCTATCGCGACAGGCACAGCGGTAGGCTTGTAACCGTATTTGTCTTCAAACGCTTCCAGTTCGTCGTCTTTCATCTCGCGGCTCATAGGGCCTAGGTTAGACGTGCCTTCAGTCAGGGCTGGAGGCGCAGTAGAAGAACCTGCGGCCTGAATTTGGATGTTGACGTTGGGGTATTCGCGGTTAAATTCTTCTGCCCACAAGGTCATTAAGTTAGCCAGCGTGTCAGAACCCACACTAGACAAGTTACCCGCAATACCGCTAGCTTTTTGGTAATCTGGCACGCCCGCTTCAACTGTTTGGACAGCGCCCGCAGTACCGCTCACCAGAGCTAAACTGGCAAAGCCCATCGCTGCCATTAACGATTTTGTCTTAAAAGATAATTTCATCATCAAATCTCAAATAAATTATTGTGGTTTCAATTTGCACCCAAGTGTGTGATGGCCTACCCGCCAAGAAAACTGGGCTGGCGGCTATCACCCCCGCATTAGCCCTAAGGCGAAACACGAGATAACAGGATGTTTTTGCAGGTAAATCATTACGAATACGCGAATCCCAAGCAATCTGGACGTGTTATTCTTCGCCTATTGTAAGTCATTTTAATGACAAGACTATGACAAAACGACAGCCTCCCATCCGTGCACTAGCGCACCTAAGCTTACTCGCCTTCTTGCAACAGCAAAGATTTTGCCAAAACAATCGCCAGCAAATCCGCACAACCCGCTTCTAACTGCGACCAGTCATCCGGCATACGCAGCCTGACCCAAGCGGCGGTCGGCATTAATTTATCGGTGTCCGGCAATTGTTGGGCTTCAACCAAATACACCAACAACGCTTCCAACTCGGGGTTATGGCCCACCAACAAAACCCTTTCGGCAGTTTGCGGGCAAGCCGCCAACACCGCTGTTATCGCCCCTACGCCTTGCTGGTACAGGCGTTGGTCTTGCACGACCAGCACGCCATCGGCTGCCAGCACATCACAAACCAGTTTCGCCGTCGCCAAGGCTCTTTTTGCTGGGGAACTGACCACCCAATCGGGTAGCAAGCCTTGCTGCAACAGCCATTCGCCCAAGCGCACCGCATCGCGTTTACCACGCTTTTTTAGCGGCCTGTCAAAATCGTCTACCGCCAAATTGCGGTCGGCTTTGGCGTGCCTTAACAACCATAATTCCCTACTCATGCCCTACCCCCGTGTTTTTTAAACGTAGCCACCAAAAATCAGTTAGCATAGCTGAGTTTGTCATTAACCGTTAATAGAATATTGTTATCTTTAAAGGTTAAACAATTGCTGCAAACCCCACCACGGCCTGGTTTTTATGTCATTACAATTTGCTTTTCCGCCCAACTTAACCACTGACAAATTCATTGCCCAGTTAAGCGTTAAGACCGCCCTACAGCAGGTATCCAAGCAGTATGCCCTAAAGACCTTTTATGACAGCTTTGATTGGCGGCTTTATAACCAGGGCCTCAGCGGCGAGTTTACCCGATCAAAATCCGCCTCCACCTTTACACTTAAGCAAATCGAACAAGACCTTGCCCTTGCCAGCACCGAACTCAAAGAAGTCCCCGCCTTCAGCCAAGATTTTCAAGATGCCACACTGCGCAATCTGATGTCACCGTTTTTGGAAATGCGCGCCTTACTCCCTATCATCACCTTGGATTATGACATTTATCACCTTAACGTGATCAATGATGACGAAAAAACCGTGCTGCGCTTACAAGTGGAAAACCACGAACTGCTAGACAACCTCGTCACCCTGTTCCCACTTAAAGGCTACGACAAAGCCGCTGAACAAATCGCCGCCTGGTTTTTGGACATGGGCCTCAGCCCCAACCCTAAGCCGTTGCTGGTCAATGCCTTAACCTTGCACGGGCGCAAACCTAACGATTATTGCTCAAAAATAAGCATCAACCTTGCACCCGACATGCGTGCAGACATAGCCGCCAAATATATTTACAGCCATTTGCTGCAAGCCATTAAAGTCAATGAGCAAGGCACGATTGCCGACACCGACAGCGAATTTTTGCATGATTTTAGGGTCGCAGTGCGCCGAACCCGCGCAGGACTAAGCCAACTCAAAGGCGTGCTACCCGACGAAACCACTGCCTATTTTGCCGAGTTTTTTTCGTGGCTAGGACAAATCACCGGCCCCACACGCGATTTGGACGTTTATTTGCTTAACTTTAGCCGTTTCAAAAATAGTCTGCCCATCGCCATACGCGACGACCTAGACCCGTTATACGATTTTTTGCAGCACAAACAACACCACGCCCAACAAGAGCTGGCGAAAAAATTGCGCACGCCCAAATACCTCAACTCTTTATCGGAATGGGAAGACTACCTGAAAGCCCAAGCCCCGTTCATGACCACCCAAGCCCACGGCAAATTAAACATTAAGCAGCTGGCAGACCACCGCTTATGGAAAAACTATCGCCGTGTGCTAAAAGAAGGCTCAGCCATCACCGATTCATCACCCGCCGAAGCCTTGCATGAATTGCGCAAGTCCTGCAAAAAACTGCGCTATCTGCTGGAGTTTTTCCAAAGCCTGTATGATGAAGCCGCCATCAAACAATTCATTAAAAACCTTAAAGGGCTACAAGAAGTGCTGGGCAATTTTCAGGATTGCTCGGTACAAGAAGACACTCTCAAACAATTCAGCGAACAAATGCTTAACGAACACGTCCATGCCAACACCCTGATGGCTATGGGGGTTTTGATCCAAAACCTAGACACGCTAAAGCTCACCATGCGCAGCGAATTTTTCAGCAAATTCGCCACCTTTAAACACGAAGACAACCACGCGGCCTTTAAGGCATTGCTTGCCACCCACGGCTAAGCTCTCCCCACCCATGCTGGGCATTCGGTGTAGAATAGGATTTTTGCACACCGAGGACCGCTATGGACAACTACCAACCGCCTATAGAATTCACGCTGTTTTATGACGGCCTTTGCCCCATTTGCATCAAAGAAGCCGCTTGGCTCTACCGACATAACCAACGTCGGCGGCTAGCCCTAAAAGACCTTAACGACACCGATTTTGACCCGTCTCTATACGGCAAAACCCACGCCCAAATGCTGGCGCAGATTCATGGCGTTTATCCTGACGGACGCATACTGCAAGGCATGGACGCATTCCGCGCCGCCTATCGTGCAGTAGGCTTAGGCTGGTTGCTAGCACCGACAGGCTGGCCTATCTTAAAAATCCTGTTTGATGGCTTTTACTGGTTATTTGCCAAATACCGCCTACGTTTGGCACGCTTAATCATCCATGACGAACCCTGCAACTGCGGTGAAAACACCGAATCGCCTAGCCAATAGCCCATGTTAAAACTCTTGCACACCGCCGATTGGCATCTGGGGCATTATCTACACGGCGTGTCCCGCCACTTTGAACACCAACAGTTTTTGCAGTGGTTGTTAAACACCTTGCTGGAACAACACATAGATGCGTTGATCGTGGCGGGTGATATTTTTGATTCCGCCAACCCTTCCGCCGCCGCACAAGCCCAGTTCTATGATTTTTTAGTGCAGGCCAAACGCCAACAACCGCAATTGGATATCGTCCTGATTGGCGGCAACCACGATTCCGCCAGCCGCTTGGATGCACCGTCCGCATTGCTGAACGCCTTGGGCGTGCAAGTGGTCGGTGGCGTGCCGCGTACTGATGGCGCACCCGATTGGCAGCGGGTGATTGTGCCGCTACACAACGCCGACGGCGAGATTGCCGCATGGTGCGGGGCGATGCCGTTTTTACGCCATGCTGATTTGCCGCCTAGCGATGATGACCAGCCGTTATTGTCCGGCGTTAAAGCGCATTATGCGGACTTGCTGGCGGCGATGCGGGCCAAAGCCGACAACAAGCACGCCTTGGTGATGACCGGACATTGCTATATGGCTAACGGCGCACTTTCCGAACTCAGCGAACGGAAAATTTTAGGCGGCAACCAACATGCCTTGCCTGTGGACATCTTTCCTGAAGACGTCGCCTATGTGGCCTTAGGCCATTTGCATTTGCCGCAAACCGTGGCGGGTCTGGCGCATATCCGCTACAGCGGTTCGCCGATACCG
>JABFST010000193.1 GCA_013140465.1 Methylococcaceae bacterium | reverse complement strand
CACCGCCGTGCAGTTTTGCCATGACTGTCGTCAATGCCGCTGTCAGCGTGGTCTTGCCGTGGTCAACGTGACCGATTGTGCCTACGTTGACGTGCGGCTTACTGCGTGAAAATTTTTCTTTGGCCATAAATCACACCTAATTACAATCACTTTTACGAATGGAGCTCATAACCGGATTTGAACCGGTGACCTCTTCCTTACCAAGGAAGTGCTCTACCTACTGAGCTATATGAGCCTAAATCTTAGCAGGAAATTGGAGCGGGTGATGGGAATCGAACCCACGTGATCAGCTTGGAAGGCTGGAGTTCTACCATTGAACTACACCCGCAGACTTTAAATTCAAGATGGTGGAGGGGGGAGGATTCGAACCTCCGAAGGCAGAGCCGGCAGATTTACAGTCTGATCCCTTTGGCCGCTCGGGAACCCCTCCTATATCGGGTAAGCTGACTATTATCTTTTGTTTTTCTTTGCCTGTCAAACAAAAAATTACCAAAATATCTTGTCAGCTTATTCGTGATGGTTGCTACATCTGCAAAAAACCTGGGCATTAAACCCGCCCAAAAAGCCGGCTTGCCCAAACCAACCAGACAAACCAGCCATCAGCGCCACATCCATTGCAGCCAATTATCTATCTTATTGGGTTATTTTGATTTTTTCTCTTTTTTGGGTTCTTCCGCCGTTACAGCCGGGGCGGCGGCAGCTGGCGCATCATCCAACAGTATGTCAATTTTGTTCTTGGCGATAGTTTTTTCACCAATACCTTTTACGTTAGTCAAGTCCTCTACAGCTTTAAAAGGGCCATTCTCGGTACGGTATTTTACGATAGCCTCGGCTTTTTGAATGCCTATGCCTGACAACGCATCAGAGATGGTTTTAGCGTCAGCCGTATTGATATTTACCGGTGCAGCCAATACGTTGAAGGAAAACATAGCCAATGCCAATAACACTAATTTTTTCATGCCTGTCACCTCTTTGAAAATGAATTTAGATTAATAACGACGTTTTACCGCCAGCAAAAGCTACACTCACCAAAAAGCAAAGTCCAGAGTACTATTTAACAACAAGCCACACTATTTTTCGGTAATTTGCTTTTTATTGATCCTAATCAAGTTATTGTTGCGCCCAACAGGTAAAATGAACGATTTATCAAAAAACACTGCTTCCCTAAATCCTTACCGACTAGGCAACGCCTAAAGCCGCTACACTCCAGCTATATTTTATTGACCTTAGACATTAGCCCTAAACATACCAAAAATTTTATCATCACCTTGTTTTTGTAAATATTTTTTCAAAAAATCTACTCGCCAAAGACATAACAGTCAATTAAACTAGAATTCTTAAACTTTCTCCTGATAGGCATCCCTATGAAATTATTAAAGATATTAGCTGCATCCTTCAGCCTTGCCGCTGCCACTGCGTGTTCGACAGCTTATGCGGATGACGGCATCCCCTTTGAAATCTTGGATTTTGCTGCCCGAACAGGCTTGGTAGTCCATCAAAGTGCGGCGGCTATCACCAACAAGTATCCGCTCGCAGGAAAAACCGTCAAACTGACAGGCAAACTGTCTATTTCCGGCAAAGCCAGCTATATGGGGCGTAGCTTTAAATTTAACGCGCCAGGAGACAAAACCGCAATCCAACACGCCACTTATACTTTTGGACAGCCCCTCGCCAATGGTTCCATACCTTTTAAGCTAAACCATTTGTATGGCAACTTTGATGGCGTGATGACTGCCACCAAACCTGACCAATACGAACTGCGCATGAATGATGAACAAGGCTCCATACTGTCTGCCTTAACGTATATTGCCCGAACTTCAACGGGGGATACATGGAAAAACACCTTATACAGCTATACAGCGGTTGCCACACAAAAAAAGGTTAAGGGCGTGCTAACCACTTATGTTGAAATCAAAGAAAAAGCTGGCTTTAAAATTAGCATTTCGGGGTTAAATGGGGCGAGTGCCAGTTACACTTATTCCTACGATTGGAAATCCGCTGTTGAATAAACCATTGCCCATATAAAACTAGAGGCCACACCCGCAAGCTTGGGGCGACCTCTAGTTGTCTTATCAATGCACCAACGAAATCCCCTTAAGCTGCACAAAAACTGCCAGACCACTGCGCAAACCCAACATGACCGCCGATTTGCGGGTAATATGCGCCAGCAAGATTTGCGTACCCACTTGTAAGCGCACCACGCTTTGTCCTTGCGCATCATCGGCTAAACCTATAATCGTTGCGGGCAATACATTCAGAATACTGCTCGCCGTTGGTGCCGCCATAGCAATGCTGACATCCCGCGCATAAATTTGGATACGCAATTGTGTGCCGATGGCGGCATCAATTAACGGCAAACTCAGCGCACCACCCGCAAACTCAACACGCGTCAGCAGAAACTCGTCATCATGGCTAACCACAGTCACTTGCCAAACGCAGGCGGCAAGACCGTCTTGCCCCGCTATCCCCGCCAAATGGCCTAAAGTTTCTGCAATTACACCACTGGCAACAACACGCCCTTTAGACAAAATGACCAAAGTATCAGCCAATTGCGCCACTTCTTGCTGGGCATGGGTCACATAAATAATCGGGATTGCGCAGTGTTGGTGTAAGCGGGCCAAATACGGCAGAATTTCTTGCTTGCGTTGCTGATCCAAAGCCGCGAGCGGCTCATCCATCAATAAAATATCAGGCTGCAACGCCAATGCCCTGGCGATGGCGACGCGTTGGCGTTCGCCACCCGACAAACGGTCGGGCCATCTGGCCAACAAATGCCCAATACCCAATAATTCGATAATCACCTGCAACTCCTTATGCCCGACCGCTTTGGCTGCGCGCTTAACGCCGTAGTGCAAATTACCCGCCACCGTCAAATGGGCGAATAAATTGGCTTCCTGAAACACATAACCCAAGTTGCGCTTAAACGTGGGCAAAAACCAAGCCTTCGCGCTGTCTTGCCAACAGCAGCCGTTAATCGCCATAAAGCCCACAGGCGCCCGCTGCAAACCTGCCATACAACGCAGCAACGTGGTCTTGCCCGAGCCGGAATGACCAAACAACACCGTAACGCCGGTACTGGGCAGTTGCAAATCAACGTCTAAATTAAACTCGCCGTAATCCAGCTGAAAGCGTGCGCTAATCATATCGGTCATTTGCCTAGCCCCGTCGTGGCAGGGGTTTTCAACACCGTATAAAGTATCAGTAACACGGTAAACGAAAACACCAACAAACACGCGGCTAGGCCGTGGGCTTGGCTGTATTCCAAGGCTTCAACATGATTGTAAATTTGCACCGAGACAACCCGGGTCTTGTCGGGGATATTACCGCCAACCATAAGCACCACGCCAAATTCGCCGACCGTATGGGTAAACCCTAAAATGGTTGCCGTTAAAAAACCAGGTTTAGCCAGCGGCACCACAACCGTAAAAAACGTGTCTAATGGACTGGCGCGCAAGGTTGCCGCCGCTTCTAAGGGATGTGCGCCTATACTGGTGAAAGCCGCCTGTAATGGCTGGACAACAAACGGCAAGGAATACAGCACCGAAGCGACGACCAAACCTGCAAACGTAAACGGCAACGCATCTAAACCCAAAGCCAGCATGAACTGGCCAACTACGCCAGACGGCCCCAACATGACCAACAAATAAAACCCCAAAACCGTAGGTGGCAACACCAGCGGCAAAGCCACCAAGGCATTGATAAAGCCTCGCCAATGCGAACGGGTACGCGCCAGCCACCACGCCAGCGGCGTGCCTAAAACCAGCATGAACGCCGTTGCAAGACTGGCTACTTTAAAGGTCAACACCAAGGTGTCCAGATCAGCCGCAGTCAGCATAAAAGCCTAAGGGCGTAGGGTTGATTGGCTCGTGTAAGCAAGTATTTAAGGTAAGTCATAACCATATTTTTTAATAATCGCTAACGCCTCGGGGGTTTTTAAATAAGCCAATAACGCCGCCGCCACCGGATTTTTTGCGCCTAGCTTTAATAACACGGCACTTTGGCGGATCGGCGTAAAGTTATCGCTAGGGACTAGCCAAGCAGAACCATTAGCGATTTTACCGTTTTCCAGCACTTGTGAATAAGCGACAAAACCCAATTCGGCATTGCCAGTGCTAATAAACTGCAAGGTTTGGGCGATGTTTTCGCCTTGCACAAACAAAGGCTGCAATTTTTCCAGCAAACCTTGTTTTTGTAATACTTCTATAGCGGCAGCCCCATAGGGTGCAAGTTTTGGGTCAGCCAAGGCCAAATGCTTAAATTGGCCGGTACTTAACACCTTGCCTTGGGCATCGACAAAACCCGGCGTCGCCGACCATAACACCAATTGCCCCAAAGCATAGACAAAACGGCTGCCCGGCTCGGCTAAATGGGCTTGCTCCAATTTTATCGGGCCTTTTTCGTCAGCCGATAACAACACCTCAAACGGCGCACCGTTTTCAATTTGCGCGACAAACTTGCCCGTAGAACCAAACGACAACTTGGCTTCATGCCCTGTCGCCTTGGCAAATTCGGCGGCAATTTCGGTCATGGGCTTACTGAAATTAGATGCGACCGCAACCAACACACTCGCCGACCAAGCACTCGAACACAGCAGCAATAACGCCAAACAGCCGCCCAAACGAAAAACACGATGAATTGACATAAAGTATTCTCTCCAATGTAAGGCTCTATAAATTTACTGCAACTAGCATTCCCCTAAGGGATTGGCGACCTGTACCGTGATCGGGACAGTAAAGGTTTTAACGCCGTTATTGGCATCGGTCACAGTGATGACTAAGGCAAACTCGCCATTAGCCGCGTAGTTATGGCTGGCAGATTGGCTGGTGACACCTGCCGCCAAAGCCAATTCTTGAACAGGCGTACCATCACCCCAATCATATTTGACCTTATACGGCGCACTCCCACCAACAATATTTTTAGCGGCGGCAAGCACGGTATCGCCCACCACGACTACCGTGTTGTTCAGGGTAAATTCCGCCGCCAGCGGTTTTACAGGTTCTGCAACCGTCAGCACACTGGTGTGCGATTTGCTGGCACCAGCGGCATCTGTCACTAACAAGCTGACAGTAAAAGTACCCGCAGACGCATACACATGGGAAACTGATTTAGCTGCCACGCCAGTAGCTAATACCGACTCTTCGGTGGCTGAACCATCGCCCCAAGCAACCTTAACCGTATAAGGCGCAGTACCGCCAATGATGTTGCTGATGCCCGCTGTTGCCGCATCACCTTTGCTCAGGCTGGTCTTATCAACGCTAAAATTTGCCGACAACGCCAGCGGCGGGGTATCAGTCACACTCACTGATACCGTATCCGTAGCGGTTTTCTTGTCGTTATCGGTCACTGTCAGTTGAAACTCCAACACCTCGGTGACATTAGCACTTGTGAAAGTCGCCTGGGGTTTATTGGCATTTTTTAACGCCACTTTCTTACCCTTGGTTTGCCGCCAAGCATAAGCGATTATCTTGCCATCGTCTTTACTGCGGCTGCCATCTAGCGTAGCCAGCTTGTTTAAGCCTACGGTCATATCGTTGCCCGCCTGTGCTATGGGTACGATATTCACCGGATTAACCGTAACCACCACGGTTTTACTGGCACTGGCATTCTGATTGTCGGTCACTGTCAGCTTAAAACTCAGCTTAATCGCCACAGTAGGCTTGTCGGTCTTAACAATCGACGGCGCGGTAAACCCCGCTTTTGCCGTATTCGCCGCCGTTAAAGCCACCGTAGTGGAACCTTTGGTTTGCTGCCATAAGTATTTTGCAAGCGCACCGTCTTTATCGGTGCTGCCACTCCCATCTAAAGTGACAACAGCACCTTCATTAACCGCTGCAATTTTAGCAATGGCAACCACTGGGCTTTTATTTGCAGCGGCTAGTGCAGGTGTTGCAAACAAACCCCACAACAGCACGAACACGCATAGTAAGTTATTCCACATGGCACAATCCTCAGCTATTTCAGTTGTAATTGCAGACCACCTATAGCAGTATCATCTGCCACAGGGACAATCAACGCACTGGTGGTGGACGTGCCAACACAATTGTGGGTTAGAGCTACAACAGGATTGTTAGGATCGAAAGGCACACTGGCCTTAAAGCCACGCGGGTCTTTAGTGGTGGCAAATATACCGCTGACCCCAAACGTCAGGCTGGAGTTTACGGTTTTCGCCAAAGTGGGGCTGCCCATATCTTCGGCAAACACTTTTAGCAAAGCTTTCTTCAAGCCCCATTGCGGGTCACTGGATTTTTCCGTTGGGTATAGCACCGTGCCTTCAGCCCATAAGGGATACACGCCCGCCGCAACATTTTCTATCGTTGGCGCCGCGCCATCCACTTTAATATAACGCCACGGCTTGCCGCCGACACCTGCCGCAGTTGCGCCAGGATCACGGTCGCCCCCAGTGATGGCAACACCCCATAACTTAGTCAAGCTTGGGTTAAGGCCGGAAACGTTAGTGCCCGTTTGCCAATCGATCAATAACAGATCTGTTGCGCCTAAACTCGTGGGTGATTTAACTATAGGCGCGGCAAAACTGTCATCACTATTTGGCGTGTTGGCGGCAGGTGGGTTGGACCGCGCCGTAAACGGATAACCCAACAAACGCGCATAAGCCACCACTGCCGAAGTGGCCCCCTTGTTGCGACGACCCACACCCACAGGCGTAATACCATCCTTATTGAGCGGCGGGGCTTTTACGCCCGCCAAAGCCAGAATACTGGGATCGGTCAAAGGAATTGCCGTACCCGTCGCTTTTTCTACGACCTTAATTTGTTCCCAATGGCTAATTTTTCCAGCCAACAAAGACGCCAAAAAATTCCGGCTTAAACTAGGCATAGCCGCGTCAGTATAAGTGCCTATGCTAACGGTTGATGGCAATATCCCCGATTTTTGCTGCGCCGCCTGTAACACACGGTAAAAATCTTCGGTAACTTCCACGCCATATACATAGCCGCCTGTGCCGATAACCGTAAAATTGTCGGGAGTTTTGCTAATGTCTAAAGGCCAGTTTGGCTCAAAATCACCACTGATGAGTTCTTTGACTTGCTCAGGATAGTTTTCGGTTGCAGGTTTTAACAAGGCAACGGGATCTAAAGCCAAAAATCCGGCATCAGAAATGATTTTAGTCAAATAAGTAGCGGCATTGCTGCCCGTTAGGGATTTTTTCCATTTTTTGCCCGTCGTGCCGTCGGCTTCCCAAGCCGCAACACCCAAACCGACAATATTCAAATGTTCTAAGGGCAAACCTTGGCCATTATTGGCATACAGCGGCACAACCCCGTAACCGCCGGAACCGTAAGTCCGTTTTTCTAAGATAATTTTTTTGCCCGCCAAGGTCGTCCCCAAATTACTGCTGCCAGTAAAATAAAACGCCTGCCAACGCCCGCCTATTGTGCCCGTAGAAGCAACATCACTAAACGTATCCACGGTATTGGCGGCAGCCAAGGTATTAGTGACAATCTTGGCAAACGCCGCATCCAGCGCAGGGCCGCCCGAGGTATAGACCACCAGATCAGGCGCACCGTCTGTCCAAGGTGTCAAGGCATGGCACAATGGGACGCTGCCCAAAAAGCCCAAAACTATCGTGAGTTTCTTTAAGTTGTTCATCGGTTAAACCTCTCAAGCTAAATTGCGCCCCATCATCAAGAAAATAAGGCATCGTCAGAAATTGCGAGATTTAAGTGTAAAGCATTATGTACTAAAGTAAATAACGAAACCGATAATAGTGAATTGCAGTTTGGTAAGCAATGGCTAAGGTAGGCGCAGAAGCATCATGTAGCAACTGGAAGCAGAAAACCCGTTTAGCCTTAAGCTGCCACCGCCAAAATCACCGAACCTGCCTTAAAAATTGCCGTGACCGCCAAACCTTTGCGCAAGCCTAAAGTTTCTGCGCTATCATTGGTAATCGATGCAGCGACCGCTTCACCGCCTACCAGTTCTATATCCACTTCGGTATTGACAGCACCCGGCTTGACTTGGGTGATCGTGCCGGGCAATTGGTTACGCGCTGAAACGCGGTAGCCACCAAAATCCGTGACTAAAATAATTTGTGGCGCTTTAACTAAAGCAATAACCGCTTTGCCGACTTCTATGCCCAAAGTGTCCACCGACTCTTTGGTGATAGTGGCAACAATATTTGCGCCACCTGCAAGGCCGACATGGACTTCAGCATTGACTGCGCCGATTTGCACAGCGTTGACGATACCTGGAAATTGGTTACGGGCACTGGTTTTCATAATAGACCTCGTTGATAAGTTAAAATGGACAGAGCAAAATTCACTTCGAGTATATGCCTTTATGTATAAAAGTAAATAACGAAATCAGCAACACATTATTGCCCTTAGCCAAACAATATTAAGGATTATCATGCTCAAACCTGTAAACACCGCCGCCCCCACATGGGTAGAAGGCGACTTACGCTTAGTCGGCGCTTTGGATGGGCGCATGATAGGCTTATTGTCCGCCATCGCACAAAGCGGCTCTATCAACCAAGCAGCCAAACAAGTGGGGCTGAGTTACAAAGGCGCGTGGCAAATGATAGAACGCGCCAACAACCTCGCACCCAAAGTGTTGGTTGCCACCGCAACAGGCGGCAGCAAAGGCGGCGGCACACAACTGACTACAGCAGGCATGGCGTTGTTACGCTTGTTTGGGCAGCTCACCGAACAGCACCAGCACTTCATCAGCCAACTTAACCAAGAACTGGCGGCTAACGGCGAAATGCACTTGCTGTTTAAACGCTTAGCCATTAAAACCAGCGCCACTAACCAATTGTTCGGCACAGTCACGGCAATAGAAATCGGTAGCGGCGTTCATGCCGAAGTGCAAATAGGCTTAAAAGGTGGGGAAACGGTTATTGCATCGCTGGCAATCGCCGAATTGGAAACCCTAGGCGTGGTGCTGGGCAGTGATGTGGTGATGTTGATTAATGATGCGGAAATTATAGTCGGCACCCAAAATGACGACTATTCCGTCTCTGCGCGTAACCGTTTAGGCGGCACGGTAATCCGCATCCGGCAAGACGGCACGGACGCGGTGTTGGCGTTAAAATTGGCTAGCGGCGACACTTTAATGGCTACCATCACCCAAAGCAGTGCCGAAACATTGGCCTTAAAGTTGGATGACTGGGTGTATGCCGTGTTTAAAAGCAATGCTGTGATTTTGGGCATTTAGCGGGTTATACCCCTCACCCTACCCTCTCCCTGAGGGAGAGGGCGTTTGATATAGATTTATCAGCTTTGGAGTCTACAACATTACGCTCAAGGCGCCCTCGTCACCATCAACGCATCGGCTTCAAGCTTTAAGGCTTTTGCTTTTCTTAACAAGGTATTGCGCAACGTAGTAGAAGGCGACAACGCCGCCGAATACTCATAATTATAAGCAGACCTTAACTTGGCTACCGCCGCTTGGTCAGGAATGAGCTGGCCTTCGGTCAACACTTCTATTGCATCTTCCGTATCCTCCATTGCCAAACGCGCCAATTCCCGCCCATTGCTGCCATTTAAGGCCATCGCTTGGTCAGCTAGCTTATTAGCGTTTCTGATATTTTCTAAGGCATTGATAGTGCGCAAGAACAAAGACACTGCCACGACTTGCGAAGAACTGATTTTTACCGTCCGGTCAGCCTTAGAAGAAGTCAAATGCCCAGGGGAGTTATTAAACGCATCGGTATTATAAAAAGCCACCGCTTCTTCTAAGGTGCTGACGCTATTGTTATGGAAAAAAGGCGCGGTGTCTGCCGCCTCAATCAACGGCGGCGTGTTAAAGCGGCCCTCGCCATAATTGCAGCGGGTATCGGGATCGTTATCGGCGCACCAGCCCAATTTGTCTTCATCGCCTATACCGCCATCCATAGGCGTGGTGGGATCCACCAACACCGCAGCTTGGTCTTCCATCACCTCAACACCCGTATCGCGGGTCGGGTTGCCGCGCGTGGTAGAACTAATCGCCCCGGCATTGCTATGGCAACCGTTACAATTGGCGGATTTGCCTAATATTGGCTTTTTGGTCACAGGATCGACCGGATTGTTCTTTTGGTCAAACAACACTTTGCCGCGCTGCACGATAGCCGAGGTAAACGTCATTTTGCTTAAGTTGATGTCGTCACTACGGCCCAAGGACAGCATATAAGCTTCCAAGGCATTCAGCTCGGCATCGGTAGGCAAACGAAAATCGGCGCCAGGCTTACGCGCCAATGATTTGGTGAAATGCTGCACCACAGCCCCTATGGCAAACTCGCGTAACGACCCTGTACCGACCGAGCCGTCACCCGACCAACCTAAAGCATGGGCAAACTCCAGATCCAAGTCAAACTCGCCTTTAAGTAACACGCCTTGGTCGTCACGCACCGTGCCTTCGGTTTGGATGCTTTTGGCTAACGCCAAGGTATGCGGCACGCTGCGCATAACACCCGGTTTGTCAAAACCATCAATGTTCGCCAAAATCAGGCCCAATTCGCGCATCAGCTTCGGGTTTTCAAAACCTGTTTTTAAGGCGGGATTGGTTTCGGCAACAAACAACGGATCCGTAGGCGGCAAGCGGGCAATGTATTTAGGATCTATCGTGTGGTTGTGGTCTAAGCGATGGCAAGTGGCACAAGTGCGCCCATTGCCACTAAACGTTTCTTTAGTAAAAAGCCTACGCCCTTCGGCAATTTCAGCCCCCATCACCGCCGCAAGATTAGCATCATTGCCATTGCTTTTGGCATTAGCGACTTTAGGCAACAAAAAAGCAAACGCCGAAGTAGTTTCGGCAACGGCTTGCAACGGCCCTAAAGTCGCCTTTGCCCACAACTTGTCAGCATAATACAAACGCTGCAACAAATCCGGCGCACCCGCAATCACCAAGCTTTGGTCAGGACTTTGCCCCGCCAAAGACATGACCACCATGTCAATGTTAAAACCCGCCAATGCCTTAGCATCAATAGACGTGCTTAATTCCCCGCGATGTTGGTCGGCAGCCAGCGTACCCAAGCGGAAAAACCTATCCCCCGCTTCGGGCTTTACCGTGCGGTTGGGGCCGTCAAGGTTATCAACCAACCAAACATCATAGGCACTGGCCTCTAAACCGCTGGCCTTTACCGTCACCGCACCTGTCATTAAGTTAAGCGTCATCGCGCCACGCGCCTTGGATGCGCTGGTCGATAACAAGCGGGAATGCGCCAAGGGCAAGCGTAACTGTGTGGCATCACCGCCACGCGCCTGATAATGGTTTTGCCATTGCTGATACACACCTTGCAAGGCATCTACGTTACCGTGTCCTAACACCAATTCTTCGCTGTTAGTGCTAGCCGTAAAAAATGGCAGCGCAAAGCCGCCACCGATTAGGCCGATAACAGCCAGTACGGCTCCTATTTTTGTTATTTTCATTGATATTTTTACCGAGAATAAAGTGTAAGGCTAGGGCAAACACCCAGCCAATCTTATGGGGCTGTATCCGTAGATCGGATATGCTCCAGACCAACAACACGGTAATAAGCGGGGGATGTTTCTAACAGATGAACCAAGCCTACGGAACAAGGTGCGCTTATGACCCTATAATAGGCATCATAAAGCAAAGTTCATACCATCTTTTTTTGTATGGGATTACAGGCACTTACTGATAGACAACAATTAAACTGCGTTATATAACCCAATACGCTAGATTTTTAGGGGATATGACCATAAGTATCTACACAATTCATTAGCCCGTCATTCCGGCATGGATGCCGGAACCCAGTGCCACGGACGGTTGCTACGGTAAGCTGTAAGTGCTTGATTTAGCATTGCCGTGATAGTGAACATTCACATCCATGTGACTGGATTCATGCAGGGCTATCCTGCCCTGCACCCTAACGGGTTAATGCAAATCCGCTCCCGGCGGATTTGTCTGGCATCCATGCCAGTATGACGGTGCTTTTATAACTTGCTCAAACTTGTGTAGATTCCTATGGGATATGACAGGGAAATACGGCATGATGCCAGCAGCTAAATCTCCAAGCGTCCGCCATTGTTTTTTAGCCACGCGCCCCGCTCCCGATAATCAGGGCAATAACGCGCCACGGCCTGCCAAAATGCAGGGGAATGGTTATGATGCAGGATATGGCACAGCTCGTGGATGACCACATAATCCACAACCCGCTCAGGTGCGCCCACCAACTTCCAGTTATAGGCGATGCTGTTGGCATAACTACAACTGCCCCAGCGAGACTTATATGCCTTGATCGCAACGCCAGACGGGGTAACGCCGATCACGCGCGCATAAACGTCAGTTTTCTGGCTTAACAGCACCTCAGCTTGGCGACGATACCATTTAATTAGCAACTGCCTGATAACGTGGACGTTATCCGCCGCCACATTACACACCGACACCACCAGCTCGCCACCTAACACAGTGATGGCAGGATGAGTGCCGCCGACAATTTTTAAAGTGTATTGTTGGTCTAGCAAGCCAAAAACCTCGCCAGAGATAAACGCCTTAGGCGGGATGGCAAGCAACACCTGCTGATGCGCCAGCTTCTCCAGTATCCAACGGGTTTTCTTAGCCACGACCTCCTCAATCAGCTTTAGCCTTAAGCCCACAGGCACAACAAGATACACTTGGCCTTTTTGTACCTTAATGGCGATGCTTTTTCGTTTGGCAGAGCGGGTAATATGGGCAACAAAGCCGTTGCCGTTAATAATGTCCATGACTATCTACAAGAGCTGGATTAAAGAAGGACGGCATAAGCCACCCCCGCCAAAAACTACTAAACATTTTTTCACGCCTTCGCAACAAAAAACGTAACTATTCAGAGCGACTTCTAATAAGTCAAATTTACCGTAGGCTGAGCGGAGTCGAAGCCGGTTTGTTCGCTTCGACTCCGCTCAGCGAACGGTCGCCGTGCCCCAGATGCTAAATAGTCACCAAAAAACAAACATGTCACTTTTTCACTGAAAAAGTGTGTGATATGACCTATTTTTAAAAATCCAATACGTCATATCACACACCCTAACCAAAAAAAAAATCTATTCCCTATTAAAACAGTAGGTTATAAAAAACCCTTAATACAATTACTATGGCATTTGCCACTCCTCCGCCACCACTTCTTTCCAAATTACCAACGAAATAAGGCTGGTTTCTTTGGCTAGCATCAGCCCGTTAATACCAGCCTAACACCTCGCGTCATCAAACCCAGCACAAATAATCAAGCAATAACAAAAACATAAATCAGCCCAGTAGGCCACCACTTGCACCATCAATTTGATGGTAATTTTAGGCATACAAATTGCTTAATCAAATAAATCTAAATTAACTTATTTAGATCACATCTTCACTAAAACAAATGGTATCAGGAGTGATATATGTCCCACACTAAAATGACGGCAAAACCGCCCAGCCGCATAGGTCTGCTGCGGCTTACGCCGATAATGGCAGCCTTATTGGCAGCCGCGCCAACATGGGCGCCTGCCGCAACGGTTGCGCCCATCAAGGCCACGGCTAAATACGACAAAACCTTGGGTGTTGTGGTGGTCAGCGGCACAACCGCCAAAACCATCGCAGCCAATTCCAAAATTACGGCTTTCGATTCCAGCAACCACGTCATCCTCTATACAATCAACACCAATAGCACGGGCAAGTTCAAAATGAGCCTGCCCGTGACAGGCAGCGACTACATCCCTTGCGCCGTGCGCTTGGACGTGACCAACGCCGCCGACAATAGCGAACTCAAAACCCTAGTGGCGGTGTCCGGCGCAGCTAGCTCATGTGCGACCGTACCCACTTGCGCTATTGCTACTCCAGCCAAAGACACTGAAATCTTTGCAGGTGCGACACTTAACTTTACCGCCAGCATCAACATCCCCAAAAAAGGCACAGCACCTTCGCTGGTGTGGTCTATTAACGATGGCGCGGCAGACCAAAAAACCAACACCGCCAACCACAAGTTCGACCAAGTCGGACGTTATCGCGTGGTGTTAAAAGGCATAGATACAGCTGGCAACAAAGTCTGTAACGACGATGTCGTCGTTTCGGTCATCCCAGCTGCTGGCACTAACCCCAACGGTAAAGTGCCTGAACTGGCCAAGCCCAAAGTTGCGTCAGCAATGCCCGGCGCAAACGGGGCAAATGATAACGGCGCGTATGTGGTATTGCCGTTTGAAGAAACCGGTATGCAAGGCGGCAGCCAAGTACATTTGCCTTACGCGTCTATGATTAACTACAACGCCCTAAACGCGCAAGTCATCCAAAAACTGCCTAACAAACCCCCGATATTGGCCAACAACAGTATAGAGGTCACTTACTCTGCGGCCTCTAACGACAAAGACCCTATCGCACCTAACTCCATTAACTCCACCAGCCAAAACTTATTTGGCAGCAATGTAGTCGGGGCAAACTGGGATAAGGCAGCCACGGTTTTTAACCCGACCAGCAAAGCACCCGTCAAAGTTAAGCTGATGGCCGAGCAAAATTATAGCAAAGCCAAAATCCGCAAAACCGAACATTGGGACCGGATAGACCAAGCGTTTAACCGCGCTAAAGAAGCCGAATATAAGGCATTGGCAGCGGATAAAAAGCTAGAAAATCTTACCGCCCTTTCAGCGGCAGACAAAACTGCGCTGTTTTCCCAAAACATTCCTAGCGCAGCCGAAATTACCGCTTTTAACGCACAAACTGATGCCCAAAAAGCCACGACCTTAAACGGCTTGATTGAAGCAGGCACGATATATCGTTACCCACTGACTAGCGGCACGTTTGCCGAAAACCAAAGCACTTTTTCACCCGCCAGAACGCGTGAGCTGCCTGATGAAGGGGTAAGAGGCTATGTGGACAATGGCACAGGCAACCGGAAAATGCCGGGGGCTGCCAAGCCTTATATCAGCAATGATGAGCAAAAATTTGATTACAATAGTTTTCAAAATGCGTTTGTGGCACAGTTTATTCCTGCCAGTGACATTGATGACCAAGGCCGCACTAACCCTTTCACGTTAATGCGTGTACAAGCAAAGGAAAAAGGGACAGGCAAAACCATATCGACTGTGGATGCGGTTTACACCACGGCATCGGAAACACGCTGCCGCGAATGTCATTTGCCGGGTGGCGTAGGTGCGGATGAAGACACTTGGCGCACCCCTGTTACAGTTGCAGAGTTGAAAGACTTGACCGACCCCACCAAACCTGGCCCAGCCACAGGTGCTGGCCGCAACGGTAGCGACGGCAAAGCACAAATCTCCGGTTTTGATCCAGGCACAGACCCCAACAAAGCCTGGCCACCTGCCATACACAACTTGTTTAACGACAAAATTGACGGCAACCCCAACTTTAGCAACCTAAGTGTGACGCTTACAGGTAATGAAACCAACGCCACTAACATTAAAGTTGACCAAAACGGCTTGCGTACTGACCGTGTTAAAGCCTCACGTTGGATGAAGTTTGACACCAAAACCGACAAACCGACAGGCGAAACCAGCCCTACTAAGCCCGCTAACGCTGGCCCAGAATGGCGTTTGCAACTGCAAATCAATTATGCGGCTGCTGATAAATACGGTGACGACTCTTGGGTAAACCAAGAAAAAGCGGCGTTGTTTAATACTTTGATTGCCCATGACTACATGGTGTATTACGGCCCTACCCCAGCGACAGGCGCAACCTGGCCTGCCAGCTACTCAACCCAAGTCGCGGATAGTTATGCCGATGACTTAGGCAAAAGCCGTGCGGCACCGATGTATTTCTGTTCGGGCCATCACCAAAGCCATTTGAAATCGGATGTGGGCATTACCGCCAGATCGTATGCCACCAACCGTTCCGATTACTCGCGTGCGTTCCATGCCTTCCATGCCAAATTCCAAGTCTATAAAAAAGACGTGACCGCAGCAGAAGCGGTTGACGGATTGGCGCATAAAAAAGGCGACTTGGTTCGTGACGTGCGTGGCCATCCATTAGAATTTGGTGGTCGTGGTTGGGATTCGCAGTTGAATGATGACAATGGCGTGCCTTTGTCAGCAGACGCAAGCGGTAATTTCACCGTTAAATCATCTGTGGCTTATGACGCCAAAAAGAACAACTGGCGGCCTGATTTGTATCCGCAACAACCCGCAACTATTGCAGAGCTGATGCTGCCGTTTGGCAAGCAAGTGCCTGTAGAAGAAAACTGCGTTAAATGCCACACGGGTGCAACTGAAAAAGCCTACCGTGACGTGCATTATTCAGTTGGCCTGAAGTGCGATAACTGCCATAGCGATATGTTGGCAGTCGGTAATACATTTAGCAACGAAGAGTACGACTCTAACCTAACTGGTGGTGGTGCTTTTGGTGCCGACACAGCAGAAGCTATAGAACCCGCCGACTATCGCCGCCCTTGGCTGGATGAACCGGATTGTGGCTCATGCCATATTGGTGATTCCAACATAAAAGAAGGCGATAGCGTTGGACATGGCACGCACAGCCACCCATTGAAAAATGTGTTTAGTGCAGGTGCATTAATGCAAGCTTGGTCCGATGGCGATAAATCAGGCCGTTCAGTCACACCGATGAATGCCCGTTTTGCCGTTATGCCTACCCTAGAAGACCGTCCGGAAAAAGCCACCGCGACTGCTGCCGATGTGACAGCGGGTGTTAAAGGCTTGGATGGTAAAGTGGTGGTCGCAGGACAAACTTACTATAAATTGGTAAAACTGTCCGGCGCACTCTACCGTAAGAGTGCTGATGTCCATGGCTCAGGCGCTAATGGCGTATTGACTTGTTCAACGTGCCACGGCGGTTCTCATGCAATCTGGCCTAACCAAGAACCTAATGCCAACGACAACCAAACAGCCAAGCAATTGCAAGGTTATGACGGCAATATTGCCGAGTGTTCGGTCTGTCACGTTAAAGACGACTTTAAAACAGGCTTGGTGGCTACCGATGGCGGCTCTTCAGGTTTAGGCGTAGGCCAAGGCGTGCGCGATGGTACGGTGGTGACACCCGCCAGTGCTAAAGCGTATCTGGCAGGACCACATGGCTTACATCCTGTAGGTGATGAATCTTGGTATAAACACGCTGATGGCGCTGCTCAAAACACCAGCTCAGGCTCGCACAAAGAGAACCTGAATGGTGGCTGGCATAATGACATGGCGAAAAAACCAGGGCCTGATGGCGAAGACCAATGCGCGGCATGTCATGGTGATAACCATAAAGGCACGCGTTTGTCTAAAACCTTGGTTGACCGCACTTTAACCAACGCCGCAGGAAAACCTGTGAAAGTGGTTAAAGGCCAAATCATTGGTTGCGACACTTGCCATACCTTGGCAAAAAGCTTTACGGGTTCACCAAAACCGTATAATGCCAAAACAGCGCCAACAGGCGGCTGGCCAGCAGCACAAAAACACATGCCACCAACGCCTACCTCGTTTACCACGGGTACTGGCACTGGTGGCGGCGGCGGCGGTCACGGTGGCCACTAAGCCATGCAGTAACGGTTAAAGCATTGCGCTTTAATTGCTGATACTCAAGCCTTGGCGGAGTTTTGCCAAGGCTTGGGCAAACAACTAAACGAAGGGGCGCAAAACACTTGCGCCCCTTTTTAGCTTTACAGTGTTGTGTTCGGCATCCTGCTGACACAGAATACACACCGCATCGCTTTTACAGCACAGAGCGATGCGGTGTGTATTTTTTGTGGTTATCGGTACTTGTAGAAGTCGTGCCATTTACAACTTCTGCAAGCCACCATTAAAACCATCACCCTAAAATCTATTTTTGACCCACAAAAAAGCATAAAATAAATCAGGTTATTGTGCGGGATTATCTATACATTGAATGCCCCCACAACGAAGAAATCATTGCAATACCTAAGGCTGTTGTGGCACTTGCCGAACAAAATGAGCCTATCATTCTGATTTAACTGTATTACTTCACACTAATCTGAAATACAGCTTGGCTCTACGACACCCTCATGAAGACGAAAGGATCAATTATGCTATTTTTACCAAAGCTGAGCGATTTACCTACCAGCCATACCCAAACAAGCGCAGCCAATAAGCTCATGGTGTCAGCACACAACATTAAACAAGCACTTATCCCGATTTGTATGTTGCTTATGCTATCCGCCCCCCATTGTGCAGATGCGGCGATAAAAAACAGCAAACCGTCAGCAGTCGTCGGAACTGCGCAATCAGTCGTCGTCAATACCCCAGTGATGCTTGACGGACAGCTCAGCAATGATAGCGACGGCAACATTAAAAAATGGCAATGGACACAAACCCAAGGCACTAAGGTGAAACTAACCAATGCCAATAAAGCCGTCGCCAGCTTTACCAGCCCAAAATTAAAATCAGGCAGTAAAAGCACTACTTTGGTCTTTAAGCTCACTGTCACCGACAATAAAAATGCCAGTGCTTTTGCAACATTGGCAGTCACTGTTAGC
>JABFST010000372.1 GCA_013140465.1 Methylococcaceae bacterium | reverse complement strand
TCCTTTCAGATAACAAGTTTTATCCCATGCCGGGCACACTAGGTTGGGTTAGCGAAGCGTAACCCAACAAAATCAGAATGTTATGCTTCATTACATGGTGAACAACCGACCTTTTACGACACCCTCCTCAGGGAGAGGGCTGGGGAGAGGGGGTATCTAAACCATCTGCGCTAACCCAGTCTATGCTGACTCATACAGACGTACACCTTACGGATTAAAAGCCATAAAAACTTCTCATGAGCGTCAGGATAAAGACCTGCGAGGTTTTGAAAACCTCGCAGGTCCACCACTGTTGCAGAAGCTACAACACCCCCTCTCCCTTAGGAGGGTGTCGTAAAAGCCTGTATGTAGGTTGGGTTAGCGAAGCGTAACCCAACAAAATCAGAATGTTATGCTTCATTACATGGTGAACAACCGACCTTTTACGACACCCTCCTTAGGGAGAGGGCTGGGGAGAGGGGTATCTAAACCATCTGCGCTAACCCAGTCTACACATGACTCATGCAAATCCCAAAACACTCACCCCCCCACGATTCATCAGAAACCTTACCCGATAATGCGGTAAAATCGCCGCCAAAAAACGCTTACTGGGCAGCTGATGACAACTCATAACCTACAAGAACTAGACTGGCAAAAACTGCTAAAAAATATCGAACGGGGCAAATGCGTGTTAATGCTAGGCCCAGACATACCCGCCCAAAGCGGCGACCAGCCAGAAGCGTCCTTGACCACCTTGCTGGCGCAACACTTGGCGGCCAAAGTACGCGAAAAAAAACCCGATGCCAAACTGTGTGATGATCGCGATTTGCCGCATGTCGCCCAAAATTACCTTGCCTATCGGGTGGGCGACCGCATTGATTTGGAATGCAGTACCGAAGCGTTTTACCAAACCTACCAACAGCACACCACGCCTTTACACCAATGCTTGGCACAACTGCCGTTTAGCTATTGCCTGAGCATTAGCCCAGACAACCTGATGCAGACCGCGCTTAATCAAACCAAAGACAAACACGCCCGCACCGATTTTTACCATTTTAAATCCGGAAACAAATCCTTAGACGGTAAGCCCAACCCACAAGCCCCATTGCTGTACAAGCTCTATGGATGCATTAGCGCGACCGACTCCTTAATATTGGCAGAAACCGATTTGCTTGATTTTCTGGCTAACATCATCGCCAACACACCCGAATTGCCGCCCTTGCTAGGACAATTGCTCAGCGATAAAGACACCACCTTTTTGTTTATTGGCTTTGGATTTCAGCGTTGGTATTTGCGCATTTTGTTACATGTTTTAAGAAAACAGCAACAACACCGCTTAGGCTCTTTGGCCTTAGAAGCCCCCACATTTTTTAACCACCCCGAACACCCACAAACGGTCTTCTACTACGACCACGCCCACACCATCGAATTTAAATCCTGCGCTTGGCACGAATTTGCCCAAGACTTGTTGCGCCGCTACCAACACACCCAAAACCAGCTACCCGACTCACCGCCCAGCTCACCCAGCCCCGATGCACCGCTGGTGTTTTTGTGCCACAGCTCCAAAAACCAAGCCGAAGTCGCCAAACTCGCTGGGCAACTCCGCCAATTAGGGCTGAATGTGTGGCGCGACCGTGACAACTTACACGCGGGCGAAGTCTGGGACAACCGCATCCAGCACGTCATTGACAAACAAATCCAGTATTTCTTGGTGTTGCAAACTCCCGATATGCTCGCCCCTGCCGAAAGCTACTTCATTAGGGAAATCAAGCGCGCCTTGGCACGCCAGCAAGGGATTGATGATGATTATGTGTTTATCATCCCCGCTTGGTTTGGCGGCACCAGCGAACAAAAACTAAGCGCGCTGGCACACTTGAATTATTTCGACTTACGCACCCAGCACGACCTAAGCACGTTACTAGACCACATCCAACACGACCAAACCCAGCGTAAACTCAGACAGGATACAGCCCATGACTAGCAAATACCGCTACCCTGGCCCCGAGTCTTTTCAGGACGACGACACCGACAGCCACCTGTTTTTTGGGCGTGAACGCGAAGTGGCAGAAGTGTTCAATCGGCTACTCGCCAACAAACTGCTGGTGCTATACGCCAAATCGGGGCTAGGCAAAACCTCGCTGTTGCAAGCGGGGCTGTTCCCACTGCTGCGCGCACACGGCTATGTGCCGCTACGGCTACGCTTTAACCTACGCAAAGACCAGTTTATCGACGAATTGCGCACCGCCATTAAAGACCAGCCCAGTAACACCAGCCTAACCGCGACCTTAACCAGCGTGACCAACGGCACCGCCACCGACTTGTTAGTCGCCGTATTAAAGCAAGCCGTACTCGAATGCTGTAAGCAACAAGCCATAGACATCACCGAAGGCGTAGGCGACAGTTTTTGGGAATACTTTACCAGTGCCTTGTTTTCTAAAGGCGACCGCTTCTTAACCCCGGTGCTTATCCTCGACCAATTTGAAGAAATCTTCACCCTGCAAAACGCCGACTACCGCCTACACTTAGGCCGCCAACTCGGCTATTTAGCTACGGGGCAACAACCCGAGCATGTGCGTGAACAACGCTTGCCTAGCACCGCGCCGCAAGTCCTGATGCTGATAAGCCTACGAGAAGATGCTGTCGGTGCGTTGCAAGAACTCGCGCCACAACTGCCCGGCATATTGTCGCAACGCTTGCGCCTAACCGAATTGGACAAGGCACGCGCACGCGATGCCATCATCAAACCCAGCACCATCACCGACCGCTGGTTTATGTCCATGCCGTTCAGCTATGCCATACAACCCGACACCGTCACCGCAATGCTGGACTATTTGTCTGGGCCCACACAAGGCGAATCTGTACCCGAGGTATCGGCGCACAACATCGAGCCATTTCAACTGCAATTGCTGTGCCGCCATATCGAACAACAAGTCATAGCCCACCAAGCCACGCAAAAAACCATCACCGTTGATGTGGACAACTACTTGGGTGGACGGGCAGGCATGGCGCTAGTGATTAAAACCTTTTACCAAAACGCCTTGACTGCCTTGGGCTGGCGCACCCGCCGCAAAGCCCAGCAATTATGCGAGCAAGGCTTGTTAAACCCCGAAGGCCGACGCGAAAGCTTAAGCAAGAGCCAGATTGAACGCAGCTATGGCCTAAGCCCCGCCGTATTAGATACCCTAGTGGACCAAAAAGTGTTGCGCCGCGAAGCCCGTTTAGGCAGTCATGCCTACGAACTGACCCACGACAGCTTGGCAAACGCCGTGTTTGAGTTACGCGCCCAGCAACAAAAACGTCGGCGCATTGTTAGTGCAGCAGCGATTGTTGTGGGGGTGGCCTTTGTCGTAACTGGAAACATAGCCATTAAACAACAAAACACCACCCTGCAAACCGCCGCCACCAGCAACCTAGAAGCCTATAAAGCCCTCGTGGTCGCCGAGGTGGAAAAGGGCAATATTAACGAACCCAAAATGCTGCCCATTAAGGCAGGCACCTATAACAGGGGCAGCGCAGAGAACGAAGATGAACAACCCATCCGTAAAGTACACATTAACGCGTTTAACATGGGCGCTTACGAAGTCACTTTTGCAGAATATGACCAGTTTGCCGCCACAGTGCAAGGCAAACTACCTGATGACAACGGCTGGGGACGTGGCAAACAACCCGTGATTAACGTCAGTTGGGACGATGCCACTGCTTACGCCCAATGGCTGTCTGAACAAACTCATAAACACTATCGCTTGCCTACCGAGGCGGAATGGGAATACGCCACGCGCGCGAGCAGCACAAGTGCGTTTACTTGGGGCGACAACATCAGCACAGACCTAGCCAATTACGACGGGAATTATAGCTATAACGGCAGCCCCAAAGGCGCGTATCTTAAAAGGACCCTGTCCGTGAATAGCTTTAAAGCTAATGCCTTTGGTTTATTTAACGTGCATGGTAATGTGTGGGAATGGGTGCAAGATTGTTACCAAAAAAATTATCAGCAAGCCCCCGTCGATGGCACGGCTTTTGAATCTGCAAACTGCGCCGCGCGGTTGGTGCGCGGCGGTTCTTGGAGCAACGAACCGAACAACTTGCGTTCGGCGAACCGTTCCGGGTACTCCCCGTACCTGCGTAGCTTCAGCCTCGGTTTCCGTCTTGCCCAGGACTAACCCTATGCTCTTTATCCTTTTACCCTCAATTCTTTTTTTTAACCGGCCGAAGGCCGCCGCGCAATTTTTGGGGGGGTTATGAAAGACAACACACCACAAGCCGTACAAGCTTGCCATGAACTGTTACGCTGGATTATCCCGCATTTGGATAAGTTTCCGCGTGTGCGGCGGTTTACCTTGGGCGAACGTTTAGAACAGGCTTTATTAGACATTTTGGAAGCGACGATTGAAGGCGCGTACACCCACAATAAGCAAGCCGCCTTACAACGCGCCAATCTACGTTTAGAAGTGGTGCGCCATTTATGGCGGCTAAGCCATGAGTTTCAAGCCATCCCCACCCGTTCTTATGAACATGGCGCTAAATTAATGGATGATTTGGGTCGGCAATTAGGTGACTGGTTGCGTAGCTTAGCCAACAAACCTACGCCATGAAACGCTTAGGCGGCGTTTGGCAACAATTGGTTTCGTTTGAAAACTTGTTGCTTGCTTTTACCAAGGCGCGGCGTGGTAAACGCCGCCGTAACTCAGTAGCCCTATTTGAATGCAATCTGGAAAAAGAATTATTGCAGCTGCAACACGAATTAATCAGCGGCACATATTGCCCAGGCGATTATCGCCAATTTACTATTTACGAACGCAAACCTAGGCTGATTTCGGCAGCGCCATTTCGTGACCGTGTAATTCACCACGCGATTATGAATGTGATTGAACCAACCATAGACCGTCGTTTTATTAATGACTCTTATGCTTGCCGAAAAGGTAAAGGGACTCATGCGGCTGTAGCCCGCTATCAAGACTATGCACACCATTACCGTTATGCCTTAAAAATGGACATAGCCCGTTATTTTCCGAGCATAGACCATCTTTTACTTAAACAAAAACTGCGTCGGTATCTCAAAGACCCCCGGCTATTGGGGTTGTTAGACAGTATTATTGATTCCAATCCCTGTGCATCAACACCTTTTGTGTATTTTTTGGGTGATGACTTGTTAACGCATTTAGAACGTCCCGTCGGCATCCCTATTGGTAATTTAACGAGCCAGTTTTTTGCGAATGTATATTTGGATGATTTTGACCATTATGTTAAAGAAGAATTAAAGGTGAAAGCTTATTTGCGTTATGTGGATGACATGGTGTTGTTGTCGAATGACAAAGACCAGCTTGCCGAATGGCGGGAATCTTGCCGAAACCGTCTAGCCAGCGAACGGCTTACGCTGCATCCCCATAAGGCGCATATTTCGCCTGTTAGATTAGGTGTAGATTTACTGGGCTATCGGGTCTTTCCCGATCATCGGCGCTTACGCAATGACAATGGTCATCGTTTTATCCGCAAATTGCGCCATTTTGCCCACGCTTACGCACAAGGCCGCCTATCATGGGCGGATATAAACCCGTCCGTACAAAGCTGGATAGGCCATGCCCAACAAGCCGACACCTTGGGCTTGCGCAAACGCCTATTTTCCACCATAGTATTCCAACGGGGACGAACCTGACTGCGCCGCGCGGGTGGTGCGCGGCGGTTCTTGGAACAACAAACCGAACAACTTGCGTTCGGCGAACCGTAACAGGAACAACCCGAACCAGCGTAACAACAACCTCGGTTTCCGTCTTGCCCATTACCCCTGCCTAGTCTCGGAACAGTTTAATTTACGGATTAAGCTGGCGTAGCGGCGGGTGTCCATGAGTCCGTTTCCGGGCCACTCAGGGCTGAGTCAGCCGAATACACCCGGCACAGGAAGCCAGGGTACGGTGTGGGTAGGTGACACCGACAATACCGTACCCATTTTTCTGACAGTTTTTAACAACAAAAGAGGACAGTTTGGCGGACATCTTTTTAAGCTACGCGCGCGTAGATTTGGCGAAGGCTGAATTATTTGTTACGGCCTTGGAACAACAAGGCTGGACGGTGTTTTGGGACATTAGCTCAATCCTCTCAGGGCAAGGGTTTCGGCGTGAGATTACCAACAACATCGATGCCGCCGCATGTGTATTGGTGTTATGGTCAGCCGCTTCGGTGGAATCGGATTTTGTTATTGATGAAGCCGAGCGGGGTAAACGCAACGGGACCTTAGTGCCCGTGTCCATTGCGCCTGTGCCACTGCCCTTAGGCTTTGGTTCTATCCACACCGATGACCTTAGCCAGTGGCAGGGTGATGTCAAAGCCCCGTCATTCCTTAAGCTAAAACGCGCCATTACCCATAAGCTAAGCCTACATCGCCCGCAAGGTATAAGCACACCCGCCGTGGCGGCTACGCCACAACCCACGCCCGTCGCACCCCGCCCAACGCTAGTGTATATCGAACCAGAACTGGTACGCATCCCAGCCGGACGGTTTAAGATGGGTAGCAAAAAATATGAGGATGAACAGCCCATCCATCCCGTCACCCTCGCCCAGCCATTTTATTTGGGCAAATACCCGGTCACGTTTGCCGAATATGCTTTGTATGTGCAAGCTACGCAAAGCCAACTGCCTGATGATAAAGGTTGGGGCATGGGCAAACGGCCTGTGATTAACGTGTCTTGGCAAGATGCTACGGATTATGCCGCGTGGTTGTCAGCACAAACAGGCAAGGCTTACCGTTTACCGAGCGAAGCGGAATGGGAATATGCCTGTCGTGCTGGGACGGACAGCCGCTATTATTGGGGCGCTAATGAACAACAGGCGACTGATTATGCGTGGTTTTCGGGTAATTCCGGCGGTAAAACCCATCCCGTGGGTGAAAAACGACCTAATGCCTGGGGCTTATACGATATGGCGGGCAATGTGTGGGAATGGGTGCAGGATGCTTATGCTGACAATTACAAGTTAGCCCCTATCGATGGCACGGCTTTTGAACCTGCAAACTGCGCCGCGCGGGTGGTGCGCGGCGGTTCTTGGTTCATCTTACCGTACTACTTGCGTTCGGCGAACCGTAGCAGGTACCTCCCGCTCCAGCGTAGCATCTACCTCGGTTTCCGTCTTGCCCAGGACTAACCCTCTGCCCTTTATCCTTTTACCCTTTGTTTTCTTTTTTAATCGGCCGAAGGCCGCCACGCAATTTGGGGGGGTTATGAAAAACACCACACCACAAGATTTGTAGCCCGGAGTGCAACGGCTTTAGACCTTGCCGTGTCGGCGGTTAAACCGTGTATGCAATGTCTAAAGCCATTGCACTCCGCGCCGATATTGCCCTACCCGTGCCTAAGGCTAGCATAGGCTTAGCAATAAGCCACTTTACGGCGCAATACGGTTCGCCTTACGCGTTGTCGTGACACTCAAGTTTGAAACAGCGATAATGTTAGTACGATAACTGCCGATCAAGGTGAGCAAAGCATAATGAGCCATTTTATAAAAAAAGCCAAAAAGACAGTTACTATTTACAATGGAGACTGCTTCGATTGCCTACACGATATAGAAAACGAATCTGTTGATTTAATATTCGCTGATCCCCCGTACAACATCGGCAAAAAATTTGGTGATTTTCTTGATGACTGGCCTTCAGATAAACATTACGCGGAATGGTGTTATAACTGGCTAGAACTCTGCATACAGAAGCTAAAGCCAAATGGAAGCTTGTATGTCATGAGCAGTACACAAGCCATGCCCTATCTTGATTTATGGTTAAGGGAACGGTTAACCGTCCTGTCCAGAATTGTTTGGCACTATGATAGTTCTGGTGTTCAAGCAAAAAAATATTTTGGCTCACTATACGAACCTATTCTTTTTTGTGTAAAAGACCCCAAAAACTATACGTTCAATGCGACCGATATTGAAGTTGAAGCAAAAACGGGCGCAACAAGAAAGTTAATTGATTACCGTAAAGAAATCCCTACGCTTTATAAAACCACAAAAGTGCCTGGCAATACTTGGTATATACCACGCGTGCGTTACCGTATGCCCGAATATGAAGAACATCCCAGCCAAAAGCCAGAGGAATTGCTGGAGCGCATTATTAAAGCCAGCAGTAACATAGGCGACATTGTACTCGATCCCTTTGCGGGTACCTTTACTACCTGTGCTGTTGCCCAGCGACTTAACCGAGTCACTATCGGTATTGAAATGCAGCCGGAGTATTTCAAAATCGCGCTACGCAGGCTTGATATTGCAAGCCACTTTAATGGCGAAGAACTCAAACCATTAAACAAGGCTTTTGTAAGAAAAAACGGCAACGGTATCCGCCAAGAAACCACATCAGTACAGAATAGCCTATTCGATGTTTAAATTTGAAATAACCCATCATGCCTTTACGCCTTTAATTATCGACATACTCGAAACCCATTTCGGTGAGTACGCCAAAGACGTATTTCAAGCCAGCCCTCTACTTGGCTATTTGAATAACAAAACAAAAGCTGCAAATAGTGGTTCAAAAGCACGCGGTGCTTTTGCAAATCATTACGCCCTTTATGTCATTATTGAAGACTATTTGAATAAAGGTTTTCTTGATGGCTCGGCAAAATTCCCCTATTCACAATACGAAGGGGCTAGATTTTCCGATCTATTTCGTAGACAAAGGGAATTGCCGTTTGGAACAAAGCTACAAAACCATGCCCTTAATGCACGGTTAAACGATGAATTCAAAAAATTCTATCCGACGGTTGGTAAACAACCGATTGTTCGTGACGTAGAAACGCAAAGATATTGGATTCAAGAAGACCTCTTGCAAGTTCAAATCCGAAAAATCGATGGAAAGGATTGCACTTACAACATTGCTCCGGCAATTATAGACATCATTGATGCCTATGTTGACACCAAAAAACGGGCCTTTGAAGGCTTTCTTGAAGCTTGCCGCAAAATTGCTGATCTTGGCTCAGAAAACCCAACTGAAGCACTAGAGTTTGTTGTTCAGCAACTAAAACCAAATGTAGATGCCCGAGTTTTTGAAATTGTCAGTTACGCTGTATTAAAAGCCAAATATGGACAACAAACCGTATGGATTGGGGATACAAAAAATTCAGTGGCGGAACAAGCGTTGGTACTTTATAAAACTGGAAGAACTAATGCCAACGATGGCGGCATTGATTTTGTCATGAAGCCACTTGGACGATTTTTTCAGGTGACAGAAACCATTGATGTCGGCAAGTATTTTCTTGATATAGATAAGGTTCAACGTTTTCCGATTACGTTCGTGGTCAAATCAGACGAATCAGCAGAACAAATCCGTTCTGCCATAAGGGTTCAAGCGATAGCAAAGTATAAAATTGAAACTATCGTTGATTCATATATGGCGGCGGTAGAAGAAATAATCAATGTTCAGGATTTAATTGCTGCGTTCGCTGTTGTTGTTGAATCAGGAAAATTACACGAAGTCATGGATGAAATCGTTATGCAGAGCAAGCTTGAATTCAACTACAACGATGATGAAGAGTTAGAAGCAGATGAAAATTCACCAACTGTTTTAAGCACACCCGCCGTGGTGGCTACGCCACAACCCACGCCCGTCGCACCCCACCCAACGTTAGCCTATATCGAACCAGAACTGGTACGCATCCTTGCCGGACGGTTTATGATGGGTAGCAAAGAATATGAGGATGAACAGCCCATCCATCCCGTCACCCTCGCCCAGCCGTTTTATTTAGGCAAATACCCGGTCACGTTTGACGAATATGCTTTGTATGTGCAAGCTACACAAGGCCAACTGCCTGATGATAGCGGTTGGGGCATGGGCAAACGGCCTGTGATTAACGTGTGTTGGCAAGAGGCAACTGATTATGCTGCGTGGTTGGGCGCACAAACAGGCAAAGCATACCGTTTGCCGACCGAAGCGGAATGGGAATATGCCTGCCGTGCAGGGGAGGACAGCCGCTTTTATTGGGGTGATAATGAACAAAAGGCGACTGATTATGCGTGGTTTTCGGGAAATTCAGGCGGTAAAACCCATCCCGTGGGTGAAAAATGTCCCAATGAGTCGGGCTTATACGATATGGCGGGGAATGTTTGGGAATGGGTGCAAGATTGTTACCAAGAAAATTATAAGCAAGCCCCTATCGATGGCACGGCTTTTGAACCTGCAAACTGCGCCGCGCGGGTGGTGCGCGGCGGTTCTTGGGACAGCATACCGAACTTCTTGCGTTCGGCGGACCGTTACAGGGGCTACCCGAACCGGCGTAACGACAACCTCGGTTTCCGTCTTGCCCAGGACTAACCCTCTGCCCTTTATCCTTTTACCCTTTGTGTTTTTTAATCGGCCGAAGGCCGCCGCGATTTTTGAGGGGTAAAAGCTTCTACACCAACCGATGTGTAGGCTGGGGTGCAACGGCTTTAGACCTTGCAGTGTCGGCGGTTAAACCGTGCGTGCAATGTCTAAAACCATTGAGACTGTTAAAGAATTAACGTAAGCTTGCTCATCGGACTGAAAAAACATGTTTTTTCACTCCAGTCTCTAATTAAAACAAAGGCTTACGAAAATAAAAAGCACCTTTTTGTGAGTATTTGAAATACTTTCACGGTCTCCATTGCACTCCGGGCCGATTTTGCCCTACCCGCGCCTAAGACTAGCATTGACCTACAAGGCCGGGATTAGGAATATTCTCACAGTCACTCCAGTTTGGGAATGACTATAACCAAGCTCCGCATGGTGTGGTTGATACGTCAAGCAGAGCTTAAGAACGAACACCGTAGAGACGCGATTTATCGCGTCTGGATTTATCGCGTCTGGATTTACCGCATCGGTAAAATTTGCGTTTCCATCAGCAATTGGGGTGCTATTGGAGACGCGATAAATCGCGTCTATACAATCTTTTTTGCCTCGTTCCCAAGCCCTGCTTTCTTCATTAGTTATTGGAGGCCACAAATGCAAAAAGAACAAACCGAAATTATCGATCCCAATCTCTATACTATGCTTTAAGCCGCAAACGCTGCCTAATCTGCGCCTGTTCGGCGCTTTTACACATATATTGGTAAAAAAAGCTAACACACAACAAGGTATATACCACCCCGACACCGCCTAAAATTGGGATCAGCAACCAGCGTTCGGCGTGCAATTGCAGTAACCACGGTTCGATGGCGAGCATAATGCCATAACCCCACAAATACGGCATCGCCCCAGGCAACAGCACCGCACGGATAAACAGCCGATGCCGAACCCCTAATTGGGCATTGCCCCGCCACAAATACACTAGCGCACTCAGCACCCTAGCCCACATGGTGATCGCGGCGATGACGATCACGTCAAAGCCCGTGTACTGCCATGCCAGTGCCAAACCGCCAATAATAAAGACGATTTGCCAGCCCAAATAGCCGAAGGTACGCGCCGGATGGTTAATGCCTTGGTAATACGCCGACAAAGGGCCGGTCATCACATTAAGCTGGTAGCCCGCGCAAGCATAAAACATCACCGCAACCGTGCTTTCCAAATGGTCGCCGTGGCCTATCCACGCGTGCAATAACCACACGGCAAACGGCGCCAGAAAACCCATCGCCAAACCGTTCATCAGGCTTAGATAGCGTAAGCCCTGTAAATATAAGCGTTCGATGTCTTTTTGTTTACCCAAGCTATGGGCTTCGGTAATCGCGGGTAAAAAGCTGGCGTTCATCGATGAAAACACTTGGCTCGCCATCACCGGAAACTTTTGCCCCAAGTCCAACACGGCAATCGCGCTTAAACCCGTCAGATAACCCGCTATCACGCGTTCAATAGAATACATGAACACGCTGAGCAAGCCGGACAATTGCAAAATACCGCCATAATGCAAAAAACGGCTGAAAAATTCGCGCTTCACCAGCCCCAAACTCAGGTGCAAGGTCGGTATCGCCCGATAACACAAAATGATGTAGAACACGGTGGAAAAAATGTAGCGTGCCAAAAACGCCCACAATAATGAAGTAACGCCGTAGCCATACACCAATAACAGCACGATTAACGCCGTTTCCAGCAAAAAGCTGACGATCCAGACGATGGTTTGTTCGGCAATTTTTTGTAAACCATGCAGCACATAAGAAAACGCGCCCAAAGTCATATCCAGCAACATGGTTGCCAATGTCCCCAAAATCAGCACTTCGGCGGTATGGTACAAAGCCGGGGCGACATTAAAACTTTTTAATAATAGCGGCATCGCCAACCACACGCCGCCCAAGGCCAGCACACTAAATACAAACGTAAGCATCAAACCCGTGCTGACCAAACCATTAATAGCATCATATTGTTGTTTAACGCTGTATTCCGCCACATAGCGGATATAGACATTGGACACGCCAAACGCCCCCATGCTGACGTAACTGATAAGCAAGAAACAAGTGGACCATAAGCCATATTCGTCTAGGGATACATAATGCAATATCAACGGCGGCAGGCCGACCCGCGACAATAAGTACAACAACCGCCCTGCTGTTTGCGCCAAGGTATTGAAAAAAAATGAACCGCTTTGTGATTTTGTGCTCATGGTATTTGCTATTATTTTTGTGGTTGTTAAGTTAGTATAGTTTGCTTGTTTTATTATTGATAGGGCAGTTGGGCCAATCCGTAAAAATCTACTAATGGCCGACGTTTTTGCTGGCCCAAGACCGCGTCAAGACCGCGTCCAGCCCCTACAGCCACCTCTTAAACCCAACCTGTTTGGCCTTACCAAACACTTTGCCAACCACTTTCCAAAGGGGGTTGCCTTGGCAGCTTTCATCCGCAAACTATTACAAAATTTTGTTAGAAACCAAGCCATGCAACACGGTCGTTTTACCGGATTGTACCGTCGGCTTTGCAATCCTGCAGGCCAAGAATGGGCGCAGTTTTTAAAGGCCCGCAAAGTGCTTTATGCAATGGGCGACGATTGCGTCATCCAAAGCAATGTCGATTTTACCGACCCGCTGCATGTGCGCTTAGGCAATAACGTTTGGTTGACGGGTTGCACCGTGTTTGGTCATGACGGCTCGGTGGCTATGCTCAAAAGCATTACGGGCTTGTCCCTAGACAGTGTAGGCAAAGTGGACATACTCGACAATGTGTTTGTTGGGCATCGCGCCATTATTATGCCCGGCGTGACCATCGGCCCTAATGCGATTGTCGCTGCCGGGGCGGTAGTGACCCGCGACGTGCCACCCGACACCATAGTCGCAGGTGTGCCCGCCAAGCCTATCAGTACCGTGAGTGCGTATATCCAACGCTGTAAAGAACGTACCGAAGCCTTGCCGTGGTTTGGGCATCCCTTAATTGCCAGTGATTTTTTTGGCCCAGCCAACGATGAATTGACACGCTTACGGTGTGAGTATTTCTTTGGTGCGCCTACAGCAGAAACTGCCAAGAAGGACTAAACTTAAAGATAGCTGCGGACAACCTATCCCACCCAAAAAAGTAATAAGTTGGGCATTTGCAGTAAAACCTTAATCATCAACCAAAAGGTACCCACTATGGCTGACACCACCCCTATCCGAGTGTTACTTTCTGCTTATCAATGCGGCGCGGGCATGGGGTCGGTGTCGCAAATCGGCTGGGAGTGGTATAGCCGATTAAGCCAACGTTGCCAAGTCACTTTGCTGACCCACACGCGCAACCGCGCTACCTTAGAAGCGGCTGGGGTCAATCCGGCTAACGTCATTTATATAGACACCGAATGGTTTGCCGGGCCGTTATACCGTTTTGCCACCCGTTGTTTCCCCCATAGCGAACACCCGCGTTTTCTGATTTCGTCCTTAGATTTTTTTGTCTACGATTGGATGGCTATCCGGCATTGCCAACAGCTAATGAAATTGGGGCAAACCTGGGACATCGTCCACGCTGTTACGCCCGTATCGCCATTAGCGGCGACCCGTTTGCACCAGCTAAAACTCCCGGTCATTTTAGGGCCGTGGAATGGCGCATTGACATCGCCGACCACTTTTCCTGAAATAATGAAAGCCGAATCCAAATGGCTGTATCCGGTGCGCAATTTTGGTCGGGTGATTGATGCTGTAGTCGGTTCGACCCGCCATGCCGCGCTGATTTTTACCGCCACGCGTGCCACCTTGGCGGGCATTGCCCCGCGTTACCACAGCAAATGCCAGCCCTTAATAGAAAACGGTGTCGATCTGAGTTTGTTTACCGCCACGCCTTGGCCGGATGCGCCCTCAGACCACCAACCTTTGCGCATTGTGTTTGTCGGGCGCTTATTGCCAGTCAAAGGCGTGGGTATGTTGTTGGAGGCTGTAAAAGCCCTAACTTTTCCTGTGCAACTGACCATCGTCGGTGAAGGTTCTGAACGCGCGGCCTTAGAACAACAAACCGCCGCATTGGGGCTGACTGCACTCGTGACGTTTACTGGCAATTTGCCACTCGCCGAGGTCGCGCACGCAATTGCCGAAGGCCATGTGTTTTGCTTGCCGTCGGTGCGCGAATCCGGCGGTGCGGTGTTATTAGAAGCAATGGCGGTGGAACGCCCCGTGATAGCCATTGATTTTGGTGGCCCTGCGGAAATTGTCGATGCAGCGGTCGGCATCAAACTCCCCGCCACAGGCAAGGCCGATGTCATCAACGGCTTGATCGCTGCGTTTACTGAACTACGCGCTAATCCAGACGCATGGCGCACACGCGGATTGGCAGGGCGCAAACGCGTAGCCGAGCAGTTTAGTTGGGATGCCAAAATCGCCACTGCCGTCCGTTATTATCATCAATTATTAGGGAGATCCGCATGAGCCACCGCATTGCCTATTTAGTCAGCCAATACCCTGCGTATTCACACACGTTTATTCTGCGCGAAGTGCAGCAACTGCGCCAACAGGGCGTGGCGATTACGGTTGCGTCGATAAACACACCCGATAGGCCGCTAGACAAACTCACAGAGATTGAAAAAACCGAAGCCGAACAAACGTTTTATATTAAATCGCAAGGCCCAGTACAAGCCTTGCTGGCTTTGGCTAAAACGCTGTCCAGCCATCCTGCGGGCTTGCTGCGGGGCATTAAACATGCGCTTAAACTGGGCGGTTGGGATGTCAAACGCGTGCTGTACCACGGCTTTTATTTGCTGGAAGCCCTGCTATTAGGCCAATGGCTGCGCAGCCAAAACTTAACTCACCTGCATGTGCATTTTGCCACGCCCGCCGCTTCGGTTGGGATGTTGGTCAAAACCGTGTTTGGCGTGGGCTTTTCGTTTACCGTACACGGCCCTGATGAGTTTTATGATGCCCCCGGCTATAACCTACCCGCAAAAATTTTGGCGGCCGATTTTGTCTTGTGCATCAGCCATTATGCACGCAGCCAAGTCATGAAGCTTTCGCCTGTGGCAGCATGGCCTAAATTTGATGTCTGCCGTTTGGGGGTTGATCCCGAACGTTTTCAGCCTAGCCCCAAAACAGAGCCATCAGCCAGCTGCCAATTATTGTGTGTAGGCCGTTTGACCTCGGCAAAAGGCCAAGCCATTTTATTGGCGGCGGTCGCCTTGTTGTTACAGCAAGGCACAACCGTAAAGCTTACCTTGGTCGGCACCGGCCCGGATGAAGCCAGCCTGAAAGCCTACGCCGACGAATTGGGCATTAGCGCCCAAGTACACTTTACGGGCGCAGTCGATCAAGACCATATCTTAGATTTTTACCGCGCCGCCGATATTTTCGTGTTACCCAGTTTTGCCGAAGGCTTGCCCGTGGTGTTGATGGAAGCGATGGCGATGGAAATCCCCTGTATCACCACCGCGATAACTGGCGTGCCTGAGCTGATTACTACAGGTGTTGATGGCCTGTTGGTCCCCGCTTCGGATACCCAAGGATTGGCAGCCGCGATTGCACAATTGGCGGCAGATGCCAATCTGCGCCATCAATTAGGGCAAGCGGGCAGACGCAAAGTTTTGGCGGACTACCATTTGCACAAAAATACCCTCCATTTGCAGCAAACGCTGGATAACCGCCTTAACGGCGTATGAGCCACTTATGCCGTAGCAGCTTGCTGTTGTTGGCGGTTTTAGCCAGCGCAGCAGCGGGTGCAGAACCGCTACGGCATTATCAAACCAACCCCCACGCCATCGCCCTGAATGTGCCGCGTATAGGTATCAACTTAGGTGACAGCACGGCTTGGGGCGCAGCGCAGTTTAGCCGCAACATCCTTAAAAATCCCGGTTTCGAGGGCATCATCGACCGCGCCATCGTCAGCGTAAAAACCGCCGACAGCAATGGCTTTACCGATGACACGGCATGGACACAACGCCCTGACGGTTTCTGGGCCGGCGCCGCTTTTTCAGTACGCACGGGCGATTATGCGGGCTATGAAGGCGTGTTGTTTGATTCCTTGGCAGCGGGCAAACAAGGCTTGCCTACGTTTATGGGCAAAGGCAAAATCCCTGTGTTAAGCCCGGGTGATGTCGTAAGCCTGACCCAAACCAACGACATCGATTTTCCTAGCCAATGGTGGTTGGACAAAGACTTGTCCCCAGCACGATGGGCAGTGGCGCATGAGCAACGCCCACAAGGCACAGGGCAGCGGGCATTAGTCTTAAAGCCGCAACAGGGCAAAGCAGTGGAAGTGTTTTCGTATTTGGATGCGATAGGCACTAGGGCGGGTAAGCTCTTGCCCATCAATGGACAATGGCGGCTAGGCTTGTGGCTGCGGCAAAACCAAGCGGGCGCAAACCTGACGGTGCGCTTTCGCCGCTTAAATGGCGATGGCGCATTTTTTCAGGAAACCTTCACCCCTACAGCACACTGGCAGTATTACCAGCGCGTGTTTACAGCAACCGACTTAGGCAAGCCAGAAACCTTGGAATTTAGCTTACGCGCCCAAGGCCAAGGCGAAGTCGTGATTGACGACGTAGAACTGGCAGCTGTCAGCCCCGATGCCAATACCGCTTTCCGCCCCGAACTTGTCGCCGCACTCAAACGTTTGCAGCCCGGCTATTTGCGCGATTGGCAAGGCCAGTTAGGCGACACTTACGCTAACCGCAATGCCGATGCGTTTGCCAGACGCGCCAGCCGTTATCGCCCAGGTGCAGACAGCACGTTTAGCTATAGCTGGGCAGAATTTTTGCAATTGGCAAAAGCAGTTAATGCCCAGCCGTGGCTTATTGTTCCGCCCACTTTGGGCGATAGCGAACTGCAAGCCTTAGGGCAATATTTAAGCGCACAGATCGAACAACTGCATTTTCAAGAAATACTGCTGGAATTTGGCAACGAAAATTGGAATCAAGTGTTTCGCCCGGCTGGTATTTCAGATGCTCAGGCTCACGGACGCGCAGCAAGCCGCGCTTTTGCCCAAATCTTGCAAGGCGCAAACCACCATCCGGCCCTACGCACCGTAGTCAATGGGCAATATGTAAACCCTACCCTATCGGCGCAAATTTTGGCCCACACCGATAACGTCACAACCTTGGCAATCGCCCCATATTTTTTGATGCGGCTGGATGCGGACGAACCCGTGTTAGACGCGCTGTTTAAGCAAGATGACTTTTTCCACGAAACCCTAGCCAACACCGCCGCCTTAGGCAAAGACTTGGCGGTGTATGAAGTCAACCTGCACACCACCCTAGGCACAGCACCCGAAGCCGCACGCGAGATAGCCACCACCAGTGCTGCCGCAGGTGCAGCCTTGGCTAAACGCTTGTTGACGGCATTAAACTTAGGCATTAAACGCCAATGCGTGTACACGCTGGCACAATATGATGCGTTTACCGACACCAACAGTTTGGTCAAACTCTGGGGCATCATGCGCGATTTGGGCGACACCCAGCGTATGCGCCCTACAGGCTTGGCAGTGGCTATGCTCAACAAAGCCTTGCCCGCAGACATATACCGCCTGTACAGCCCGACGGACAGTGCGGATGCTGCCCTCACCCTCAGCGCCCTGCACAATGCCCAAGGTTGGCATTATGCCGCCGTGTCTGCGCTAGCAACACCGCAAACCATCCGCATTGCGCTACGCCCCGACGCAGTGGCACAAAAATGGCGGCTATTGCGCTTAGACAGCCCTACACCCGCAATGGGCAATGAACACAGCGAAAACGTGCGGATTGTTGAAGAGCCTTTGTTTAGCGAAAATGGGGAGATTAGCGTGACGATACCTGCTTATGGCTTTGTGGTCGTGATGGCGGGTGCATAAGCTGTGTGCCGTGCAAGACCCCGCAACGCAGGAGAGTTGCGGGGTGAACCATAAAGGGCAGTTTGTCTGGTTTCCGGCAAATCGTGGCTGCGGTGTGCCGGAAACAGCCGTTTTCACTTGCGATCAAACGGCCTTATTCTAGCCTACAACTAATGCCAATTGCGTCCTACGCACTTAACCCTTGTAGAAAGCATCCCTATGTCACAATGCCGCGCCTAATGACTAAAGTTTTGTGGGGAAGCTTTAGAAATCAAGACCGCTAAAGCCTAGGCAATTGGCTTTCGCGGCAGTGCCTAGGCTAGTGTACAATGCAGCCTCCTTAACCCCTCACGGAATCACTGATGGACGCTTATCCTGCAAAAACCTGTTCCATAG
>JABFST010000081.1 GCA_013140465.1 Methylococcaceae bacterium | reverse complement strand
CTATAAGCCCGTATGTTAGCATTGGAATATCCTATGAAAAAAACCATGTACGAAAAAATTTGGGACAGCCACCTCGTCGTAGACGTGGAAGGCCAAGCCCCCTTAATCTATGTTGACCGTCATTTAATGCACGAAGTCACTAGCCCGCAAGCGTTTGAAGGCTTAAAGCTGTCAGGCCGCAAAGTGCGCAATCCGCACAGCATTTTGGCGACAATGGACCACTGCGTGCCGACCAAAAACCGCGATTTGCCGATTGCCGACCCGATTGCCAAAAAACAAATCGAAGTGATGGCGGATAACTGCCGCGAAAACGGCCTGAATTTATACGACATGAAAAACCCCAACAATGGCGTTATCCATGTGGTCGTACCTGAACATGGCTTCGTCCATCCCGGCATGGTGGTTGTGTGCGGTGACAGCCACACGGCAACCCACGGCGCCTTTGGCGCGTTGGCGTTTGGTATCGGCACGTCCGAAGTCGAACATGTGATGGCAACCCAAACCCTGCCACAAAAAAAATCTAAAACCATGTTGGTGCAAGTGAATGGCACCTTGTCTAAATACTCTTCCGCCAAAGACATCGCCTTAGCCATCATTGGCAAAATCGGCACAGCGGGCGGCACAGGTTATGTCATCGAATATGCGGGTACTGCCATCAACGACCTGACGATGGAAGGCCGCATGACTTTATGCAATATGGCGATTGAAGCTGGCGCACGCGCGGGTTTGGTCGCTCCTGATGCAAAAACCTACGAATACCTTAAAGGCCGTGAATTTGCCCCTAAAGGCGACGATTGGGAGCGTGCCTTAGCCTATTGGCAAAGCCTACCCAGCGACGAAGGCGCGGAATTTGATGCCATCATCACCTTAGAAGCCGCCGACATTGCCCCGCAAGTCTCTTGGGGTACATCACCCGAACAAGTCATTGGTGTTGATGCTTGCGTACCTGCACCCGAAAGTTTTGATAACGAGGGCAAACGTAAAGCCTGTGAAAGCGCATTGGCCTATATGGGGCTGACCGCCAACACCAAAATCACCGACATCGCCATTGATTTAGTGTTTATCGGTTCTTGCACCAACGGTCGCATCGAAGATTTCCGCATTGCCGCCGAAGTGGCTAAAGGCACTAAAGTGGCACCGGGCGTTACTGCGATTGCTGTGCCTGGCTCTTACCATGTCAAGCAACAAGCCGAACAAGAAGGTTTGGATAAAATCTTTATTGAAGCGGGATGGGAATGGCGCGACCCCGGTTGCTCGATGTGTTTGGCAATGAACGGCGACGAACTGAGCAAAGGCCAACGCAGTGCCTCAACATCAAACCGCAACTTTGAAGGCCGGCAAGGCAAAGGCGGCAGGACACACTTGGTGTCACCCGCGATGGCTGCCGCCGCTGCCAGTGCGGGACATTTTGTTGACATACGCAAGCTATAAGGAAAAATCCATGCAACCTTACACAAAACACGAAAGCATTGCCGCTTTAATGAACCGCAGCAATGTCGATACCGACCAAATCATCCCTAAGCAATTCTTAAAAAAAGTCGAGCGCAGCGGGTTTGGCATCCACTTGTTCCACGATTGGCGTTTTAACGACGACGGCAGCGACAACGCCGAGTTTGAACTGAACAAACCCGCGTTTAAAGATGCCAAAATCTTGGTGGCGGGCGATAATTTTGGCTGTGGTTCATCGCGCGAACATGCGCCTTGGGCGATTGCCGATTATGGCTTTAACACCATCATCTCCACCAGCTACGCCGATATTTTTTACAACAACTGCTTTAAAAACGGCATCTTAGCCATCTACGTCGAACAACCCCAACTCGATGCCCTGATGGCAGAAATTGCCGCCAACGAAGGCGTAAAATTTACCGTCGATTTGGCAAACCGCACCGTGACCACGCCAGGCGGCAATGGCTTTACCTTTGACATCGACCCTTTCCGCCAAGGCAATTTGCTCAGCGGCTTGGATGACATCGGCTTAACGCTAAAACATGTTGATAAAATCGACCAATATGAAGCCCAGCATAAACTGACATATCCTTGGCTTTGGGCTTAAGCCTAGGCTAGCGGGGCTTGCAGTGGCAAGCCACGCTAAAGCCATCAACATCTAAGCGCCGTCCCTTTGCGGGGACGGCGCTTTTTTTTGTGTGGTTGCCGAGTACCACTTGTAGGCAAGGTGGGGTTAAAGGGGCAGAGACAGCAACCCTAACCCTTAGCCAAGTGCCTAAACACCTCCCCGCGTTCCTGAAAATTTTTATACGCATCATAACTAGGTGACGCGGGTGACAGCAGAATGATGCCGCCTGGTGGGGTGATGGCTTGGGCCTGTGCTAGCGCGGCGGGCAAATCTTTTTCCGCTTTTATAATCGGCGCATACGCCTGATGTTGTAATTCGGCACTTATCTCTTGGGCAATCCGGTTGCCATTTTCGTGCATGGTGATAATGGCAAATAGGCGTTGTTCGGACACATAACGGGCGAAGGCAGTAAAGTCTTGTTGGCGGTCTTTGCCGCCCAGCAATAAGGTGATGGTCCGGCCTGGGTAAGCGGCTAAGGCCGCCATAGCCGATTCGGGGGTCGTGGAAATGCTGTCATCAACATAAGTGATGCCGTTGTAAGTGCCGATAAGCTCTAGCCGATGCGCCAACCCGTTAAATTCTGCCAAGCTAGGCGCAACGTCGGCAATCGCCACGCCCAAATAACGCGCCACGGTTAAGGCGGCACAGATATTGATTAAATTGTGTTGCCCGCGCAGTTTTAAGTCGGCACCCGACAACAGCGGTAGCTCGCCGTCCATGATGTCGTTATCGTGGACATGGATAGCCGACGGCGCATTGAAGTACATCACCGGGTCGGCAGCACCGATAGCGCCACGGACAGTCGCGTCGGCAAAATTGACCACCGGAAGGCAGTGGCCTTCTGGGGCAAATAGCCGGAGTTTGTCTTGGTAATAATTTGCCGTTGAGCCATGCCAATCGATATGCTCGGGATATAAATTCAGCATAATCCCCAATTCGGGCCAGACATCCAAATCGCTCAGCTGGTAGCTGGACAGCTCGGCGACCACCCAATCAAAGTGCTGGTCGTGCACCAGCAAATCCGTTAACGGTATGCCAATATTGCCCGCCAAGGCCACGTTCAGCCCGGCTTTTTCAAGGATAAACGCCAACACCGAAGCCGTGGTGCTTTTGCCTTTAGTGCCTGTTACGGCAATCACGCGCGTTCTGTTTGCCACTTCTGCCAGCCATAAATTGGTGGCGGTGGTCAGATAAATGCCTAGTTGGCGGGCGCGGGCGATTTCTGGCCGATAACGGCTGACGCCGGGCGATTTAATAATCACATCCAAGGCCATAGTGGCGTGGTTCAGTTCGCTAGCCAACATAAACTCTAACGCACCGTGCTGGCTTAGTTCCGCCAATAAGGCAGGTGGCGGTTGGTGGTCATCAATCAGGACCAGTGGTTTATCAGGAAACCGCTGTTGTAAATAATGGATAATCGAGCAACCTTCTTTACCCGCGCCCCAAACGCCTACGCGCAGCTTAGCAAGTTCTTGAAAACGCATCTAATAAACTCCTGTAATACGGTGATAGCGCATGGCCTTGGTCTTGTATCTGTAAAAAATCGCCAATAGGGGCGCTGTCCGTTTGGCTTAAGCCAACAGCCGCCGCCAAGTGTTGGACCACGCTATCGTTGTGCCAGTCGGGTTGGGATTTGATCGCAGAAAACGCGACTAATGATTCTTCGATTTCGCCGACACATTCAAACGGCTTATAGCCCTCTAAGCCCAGCAACTCCATAAAACCTTGGGTTTGCGCCGGATCATCGAGTAAGTTTTTGCCAAAAATGGCTATCAGTTTGGCTTTGTCCAGAAACGGCGCCAGGGCCAAAAAGACAAAACGGCACTTAGGGCAATCACAACACCAGCCGTTAAGGCGGTTTTGTTCCCGGATACTAAAGGCGCGGTTACAACTGGTAAACACGCCATGATAGGCGGTTAATTTGGCAAACAAGCTGGCAATCGCAAGCTCTGACAGCGGGCGCAGAAATGAAAAATAATACAGGTCTTTCAGCATATAAGCCGAAACATGGCGGGCAAAGTCTTGTTCAAACTCAAACGATTTGCTGTACTGATGGTTAATATCGTGACCATTGACCACTAAATTGCCGACATTCGCCGAATGCTCATTCGACATCGCAACCCCGTTAAAACCATAAAGCACCGCCGCCACCGCCAACACAAACGACAAAATCCCCGTGACCGGAACATGCCCGTTCAACGCCCCCGCCTTATTCAGTTCAAATAAGTTGGCTGACATTTGCCTTGTGACATAAATCGCGGGCAATCCAGCGACGGCGATGGTTTTTTGAATGGGCAGGGCGTGGCCTAAAGAAAACAGCACCACATTTTCTCCGGCTTGTTTAAACGCCTCTAAGGTAACTATCGGATCTTTACCGCCACCCACCGGAATCGCCATGCGCTGCGGCAAAGGCCAAGCCGATGCGGCAACAGGCGTTTGTTGGCCGACGGGGAAATGGATTTTATCCTGTAAATCCAATTGGTTTTTATAAGC
>JABFST010000417.1 GCA_013140465.1 Methylococcaceae bacterium | reverse complement strand
ACCGAAGACCAGTTGGACATGGCAGAAAGCTTGCATTACGAAGGCAGTTGCCGGGAATTGGGCAGTGCCCGCTTCAGTAAAAGCAGCGACCCCAAGCGTGCCGAGGAACTGACCGATTGGTATGCGTGGCGCGAACAGCAAGGCAGCGTCGGCAGGGAAAACAAAGCCTTTTTTGACAGCGTGCGCGAAATATTGCACCACTGTAAAGGCGTGTTGATAGGCGACAAACTCAACACCAAAAACCGTATCGACAGCGACAATACCCTCTCGCAAATGACTGCCGAGGAACAAAGCTTTAAGTTGCAAGTCAATCATTTGCTCAACAAAATTCAAGCCCCGGTGTATCGGCAAATTACCGTGGAAGCCTTAAAGGCCATCGCCTCAATTTTTCGGGACAACCAAGGTTTGCATATTGACGATACTCTGATTACCGATGTGATTATTAATCATGCGGTAAGGATAAGTTGGTTACAATGGCATCCAGACAGCAAAGACGCTTACGAAGAGTCTACCCCATTAGCGTGGCAAGCGTTTTACCGCTTACCCCCGCACCAAGTTGCCAATGCCGTGTTAGATGCCTTGGTGCATTTATTGAGCATAGACCCTACCTAACCCCTATTCCTCAAGGAGATTACCGTGATACTCGCAGGTGACATCGGCGGCACAAAAACAGTTTTGACCCTATTAAGCACGCAGCTGAATGGCACCCTGGCCTGTGCTAAGGAACAAACCTATGCTAGCCAACAGTTTGCACAATTTGATGACATTTTAAGCGACTTTCTGCCCGCAGATGTCAACCTGATTTCGGCGTGTTTTGGCATCGCCGGGCCGGTGGTGGAACAGCGCTGCCAAACCACCAACCTGCCTTGGTTATTGGATGGCGAAGCCCTTAAAATCCGCTTGGGTACGGAACAGGTGAAACTGCTGAATGATTTGGAAGCGATGGCCTTGGGGATGTTGTCCTTGCCCGCCGACGATTTGTTGGAACTTAATCCCAACGCTGTTCCACAAAAAGGCAATATTGCCGTCATTGCCGCAGGCACGGGCTTAGGCGAGGCCGTTTTATATTGGGACGGCAGCAAACACCAGCCGATGGCGACCGAAGGTGGGCATACCGATTGGGCCGCGCAAAATGCCCAACAAGACCAGTTGTTGGCGTTTTTAAGAGGGCATTTTCCTGACCATGTCAGTGCGGAACGCATCATTTCGGGTATTGGTTTTAGCTATCTGTACGACTTCTTGGTCGGGCATGGTAGTACCCCGCCATGCGCCGCCGTATCCGATTGTGCGCCGGGTGCGGACAGGAACGCGGTCATTTCAGAACTGGGCGTAACCGGGCAAGATGCCTTATGTGCCGAAGTGGTGCGCTGGTTTGTTGAACTGTATGGTGCTGAAGCTGGCAATTTGGCGTTAAAGTCGTTGGCGACGGGCGGGGTGTTCATAGGTGGCGGCATCGCCCCGAAAATTTTGCCCGCCCTGCAAAATGGTGATTTTATGCGTGCATTTACCGCAAAAGGGCGGTTTGCCCCGTTGTTGCAGACGCTGTCGGTGAAAGTGTCACTGAATCCGCGCACGCCGTTAATTGGGGCCATAAACTATTTTGCATGAGTTAGGTAAACATTCAGTCCCCCTCCTTAATAAGGAGGGGGACTGAATAAGTACTGAGTTAGTGGGGTGGGATAGGCGTTATAATGACAGTTATGGCATCACTCTTTTCCAGGGATTAAATTAATGGTAAAAAACACCCCTAGTCAGGAATTACATCATGAAATTTTCGGCTCCATACTTGATAGGACTGAGCTTAGCCCCTATCTGTTAATCCCCGCCTACAATTATCAAACCGCCTTGCAGCAAGCCGCAAAAATGATGGGCAACCGTGGCTTTGACCGCATGGGCGACGGTGAACTGCAAAAAAGCGAGCAAGACCGCGCCCTTTATTATCTGGCGCGTACCTACAATTATTTTTTTGGCTGGATGTTTCCGTTTGTTAGCGGGCAGTTGCACGGCTTATTGGCCTTACATTCGGATAATGCCGCGATCTACCAACATGCCTTGGATGCCTTGGCGCATATTGAGTCGGTATTGAATGACCCCGCTTTTCAGGCATTGGCTTACGAAGATCCGCGCCATTTGTTTTTGTTGGCATCCTCGAAAAAATATCCCCATGTGTTTGACGGTTATCAGGGCGGTGCTTTGGCAGTGTTACCCGCTTGGCAGCAAAGCGCGTGCGCCATTTTAAAAATGGGCTATTTGATTAAGTCTATTGAAGAAGACAGCCAAGACATTAACGATTATGCCCAACTGGGTTTTTTTCTGGAAAGCGAACAGCAAAGTTTGGATGATTTGTTCAGCTATGATTGGGAAAATCCTAGGCATATCCCTGACAGCGAATCGGCGCAGTTGGCGTTTGTTAAGATTTCCGCCTTTTTCCATAAACTTAAAGAATCCATTACCGACGACGGCAGTGGTCAGGGTTATGTGTTCGATAGCGGTGACGGCGTGCGTGTGGCGATTAGCGACATTAAGGCCAGGCTTAAAAGCCCCGAAAGCATGGTCACTAAACTAGGCAAGGATTTGGAAGGCGAAGCCTATGACATCCGAGATATTTTGGCGATAACCTTTATCCTTAAAGATAAGGACGACACGCTTAAATTGTTTCATGCCTTGCAAAAAAAAGGCGTTATTCTGCAAGAAAACACCGCCTCCCAAGCCATCACCCAAACCTTGTTTGATACCCCCGAAAGCATGATCGAAGCCGTGCGCCGACTGATGCTGAGCTTGTCCCAAAGCGCCGGGCATGAGGCGGTGTTTACTGACCCTGAATTGCTGGCGAATGCCGAGACTTTTTATAAGGCGTTGAGCAGGAATGCCGCCAAAAACCAGCATTCATCGTTGGGGCACAGAAAATTCCAATGCAAAATTAGCTTTTCCGTGCCGATACACAGGGCTGCCCAAAATCATAAAATTTTGATACCCGGGACGGCCCAATACGCCTTAAGAAGCCAAATAGACAAGCTGACGCAACAACATACCTTGGGTGTTGAACTGCGCATTTCAGACGGGCAAAGCTGGCGTGCGTCCGAGCAAAAAGGCGATGCCCACCACCATGCGTATAAATTCCGCCAATTGGTGGAAGTCATGAACCGTGTATTTAAGGGCGTGTTTAAATTGCCTAAAGACAGTATGGCGCAGTTAAAACAAGACCAGGCGCGGTTGTTTTTATAAACAGTTAAGCAGTGATAGCTGGAGTGCAACGGCTTTAGACGTTGCTGGGGCGGCAAGGGGAATAGCCCACAGTCTACGCATAAGAGATTGGCAAAGTCTTCATGTGGGAGAGGCTTTAGCCTCTACCACAAACAATAAAATCACTCGTTTAAAATAGCAAGTTAGCGTTGGGAGGGTGTTTTTATAACACTTTCACCGTCTCATTACCGCTGGCACTTGGCTGTGGGTCACGCACGCTTAGCCCTTGCGGTTTTCAAAAATCACTACACTTTTGGCGGCGACGCTATAGTGGGTGTCGGCCCACACTTGTTGTTCGCTAGGAGGAATAATATCTTCAGGTGAGGGGCGTGTGGTGTCTAGCGCCAAACACCAGTGTTTGCCGACAATGCTGGGCAATTCCATCGTTAAGGCCAGTTCATCCATATTAATGATGATATGCAGGTCGGCTTCATGGGCATCGGTAGCCGCCAAAGTAAACGCCAACATCCTGGCATTGTAATCATGCCACAGCGGTTGGTTTAACTCGACGCCATGCCAAGTTATATCGGGGCTTGCGTTGTGTTCCAAACGTCTGCCCGTTAAGAATCGTCGCCGCATGATGGATGGGTGGCGTTTGCGCAGGGCGATCATTTCTTGGGTAAAACGCAAAATGTCGGCATTTTGTTCGGCTAGGCGCCAATCAATCCAGCTCAGTTCGTTGTCTTGGCAGTAACCGTTGTTGTTGCCGTGTTGGCTGTGCAAGAGTTCGTCACCCGCCAACAACATCGGCACGCCTTGGCTGAGCAGCAATATGGCGAATACGTTTTTGGCCTGTTTGCGGCGTAAGGCCAAAATTTCAGGCTTATCGGTGCTGCCTTCGGCACCGCAGTTGTAGCTTAGGTTATTGCTACAGCCGTCGCGATTGTCTTCGCCGTTGGCCTCGTTATGTTTTTCGTTGTAGCTGAACAAATCATGCAACGTAAAGCCGTCGTGGCAAGTTACAAAGTTGATGCTGTTGATCGGCAAGCGGCCTTGGTGCGCGTAGAGGTCGCTGCTGCCACACAGGCGCGTGGCAAATTCGGCTAGCAAGCCCCGGTCGCCACGCACAAATTGGCGGACAATGTCGCGGTAACGTCCATTCCACTCTGCCCAACGGTAGCCAGGAAAACTGCCGACTTGATAAAGCCCGGCGGCATCCCACGCTTCGGCTATCAGTTTGGTTTTGACCAGTTGTTCGGACAGTTCTATGCCCCACAAAACGGGCGGGTCTTGTAGCACTTCGCCATGTTCACCCCGCGCCATCGCGCTTGCCAAGTCAAAGCGGAAGCCATCGACGTGCATTTCCCGCACCCAATATTCTAGGCAACTGATGATGAAGCGTGCGACTAAGGG
>JABFST010000483.1 GCA_013140465.1 Methylococcaceae bacterium | reverse complement strand
AGGTTTGCCCTTTCAAGGCTTGCTCCACGAAAGTTCGCCCTTTCAAGGTTTGCATTTTGTAAGTTGGCGTTTTCAAGCATTGAAAAACCAAATTCTGCTCCTTCAGCATCGATATTTTCGAGTGTAGCCTCTGTGAGAGTAACGCCAGATGCATCTGTATATTTTAACTTTGCATAGGATAGATCTGCACAGAAAAAATTTTGGTATCTCAAATTACTATCACTCAAATCAAGAAAAGCTAAATAATCTAATGGTATATAACTATCGCTACTACGCAAACGATGCATACAATTACCGAAAGAGTCTTCACTAGGCCATTCAATTTCTAAAACTTGTTGGCTGTTTTTAGCACAAGCAGAGTGCATGGCAAACAAAGCATTCTCTGCGTTGCAGGATTGCCTAAACATTTCCTGAAAGCTGTGCAAATCCAATTTTTCCATTGGCATACCATGCGCCATCGCCGATTCGATCAGACGACATAATAAGTGTTGCCATTGGTTAACTTTTTCTGGTTTTGCTAAAGCTACTTGGTTTTGAAGAAATTGATAAAGATAATCATCTATTGTCGTTGTCCCAAATATCTCCGCCCAATCTATTAAAATTTTGCGTAAATCCATACCTCTATCTGGATCGTCTTCATGACGTTGCCATTCAGATTGAACCACATCCAACATACGCACCAAGCGGCAAGCAATCAAATATTCACCAAAGCTTTTATGGGTAAACTCAAAAGTCTTATCGCCTTTCACTTCGCCGCTTTGCCGAAAATAAAAAGCGGTCAATAACCGCGTCACGCCTTTTTCCGCGCCTTCCTGAAATTCTTCCAGATAACGGTGTAAGTTGCTTTTGTTACATCGCGATTGAATGTATTCAACGGTGGTTGTGCGCCCATCGCCATGCCATACCGCTAAGGCTATTTCTTCCAAAATGCGGCAAAAGTCTTTAAAAGCTAAATTACCTGCACCCTGATGTTTGCGGTTTTTGCCTTCGTATTGGCGTTCATACACGGCTTTCAACAAGTCGCTATAGACTTGGTTCAGTGTCGTTGCAGCATCAAAATCCAGTTGTTGGCGATCAAAACTTAAAGCCACCAAATAATTCAATAAGGGCCAACGGGTAATCTCGGTTAAGTTTCTGCTAGCCAAGGCCGTTGGCATTTCAGTATAAGCTTTTCCACTGGCCTTACCGTAGTTATGCCACCATAGGTGGCGTTGGTCTTCGTCAAGCAGCATCTGCGGGTCTTGGTAACTTTTCCTATCTTGTTCATCAACAAAATACGGCAAGATATGCAGTATTTGTTTAGTGCTGCGGAATTTGTTGGCGTTGGCCTGCACCACCAAATCCCGACCGCTGATGATAAATTGGCGTTGCAACTGTTGCCCATTGAACCCATTGAGTTTACGCAAAAGTTCATCAATAAATTCTTGCGCGGCTTGGGCGGCGGCTTTGCCTTGCATGGAAATTTCATCTAAACCATCAAAAATCACCAATAATCTGGATTCGCCCTGCTTTACGTTTAAAGGACTGCCTTCCAAATAGCGGTTTTGGGCAATAAACCGCGCTACCGCGTCGATTAAATCGGCTGATAAATCGAACAAATGCAAAGGCACAAACAACACTTTAACGGCGGAATGTTCGGCAATGTGCGCAGCAAACATTTTGCAGAAGGAGGATTTGCCGCAGCCTGGGCCGCCGCTTAGCAAACGGATAGCATCATCGGCATTAAAATGGTTTACCCAATCTGCCAATTCGGTCTGCAAATCCACTACAAGTTTTTTAGAATCTTGCTCGGTGTCGGCAACTGAACGGTGGTGCTGTTCTTTGGGTTGTTCTTGGTAATAAGCGCGTAGCGGCACATAAACGCTTTGTAAGCTGAACACTTCAGCAAACATACGTTGATTGACTTGTTCGCGTAACCACGCGTGGTATTGCAGCCAGCGGCGTTGCTGTTGTGCGGCTTGGGTAAACGGGGTTTGTACTGCGGTGGTAATGTTGGCGTAGCGTTCTGGTTCTTTGAGCCATTCGCTGTGCAATTCCAATGCAAACCTATCCGGTAAACGTTGGGCTAGGGCTTGCGCTTGGCTGGTGTTTAAGCCCAAACCAGTTAGCCAATGTTGCAAGGATTTGCCAAATTCTTGCAATAACGGCAGTTGTTGTGGATGTTGGAAAAATTCAGCATTAATGCCTACGTCAATTTGTTCAAAATGATTGCTTAGTATTGCGCTTAATTGTTGTTGTTTGGTTTCATCAGGCGCATCAATCAGCTCGAATATGTCCTGACAATCCAACAACACACCCGATAAGGCTTTGGTTAAGGCGTTGTAGATCAGCAACCAAGCGAGTTGTCCGGCTTTATCCTCAGACGAAAGGTCTACAAAGGCATCAGCGAGATTTTCTGTGGCATCTTCAAACTCACCTTGCGCACCTTTAAAAACAGCTTTGGCTAAATTGAGGAAAAAATTCTTCGGCTCAATTTTTAGCGGTTTATTCCAAACCGAAACGGGTTTGCTTATGGACAAATCGTATGGTGGGTTCATTTGATACTATGCCTGACATGCTAGTGAATAGGAAAATGTATGGATTGGATTCTACTTTGTCTAGGGTTTGTCAGCCTAGAACTTCTTGCAGAATGAGGGGGGGTTCCATATAGTTGTACCTATTCTAAGCATTTGATACGCACGCTGGATAAAATTGGATGTCGGGAATTTGTTGGGCGTATCTGAACAGTTGGTCGCTGTTCAGGGCCGTAGGATGCGGTGAACGAAGGGAACCGCATCGTTCGCGATTGATGCGGTTCGTACCTCACCGCATCCTACGCGCTATTTATGGCAAGTTGAAAAAGTATGGTATGAACTTGGAGCAATACCGTAATGGTCATTAATCGGTCAATTTGAATAGTTCAAGCACAAACACCAATATAACCGCTCAAAATTAATACACATACTCAACCCCTAACCAAACATTGGTGTTTTTAATCGCTTGCGGTTCTGTGGTCAGTTTTCTGCGCCCATGTTGCCAGCCCAGTTTTACGGTGGTGGCTGCGGTTAATTCATACAGCAGTTCAATTTCACCTTGATAAAGCTGTTCGGTCGCACCGTAATGTTCATCTTCGGCATTGTTGCTGGTAAAACTATTTTTTTCATAATCGACAATCAACAGGCTAGTAAAGCCCTCTAGCCACTGTATTTTCAATTCGGCAGAGCCATAGTGGTTGATGTAGGAAATATTATCGGGGAAATGCGGGGCTTGTTGGTGGTCGGCGGTTCCGCGCTCATAGTGGTAGCCCACCAATATTTCGATGTTGGGGTTGATTTCCCATTCAAGATGCGGGCCCACAGTCCAAAACTCGGTGTTACGGTGCTGGAAGGGCGCATGGTATAAGCGTTGCCCATAACGTCCCAGTAAACGCACGGTGAGGGTGTCGGTCAAGGCTTGATCCAGATGCACAGAGCCATAATGGCTGGTCAGCCGTTCAGCATAGTCTGCGCTGCTGCCTGTGCGTGTCTTAAAGGTATTTTGGCCTAAGTACAGCTCGGGTACGACGTTGTAATGTAGGCTAAGCTGGGTTTGGCTAGGCAAAGTCTGTGACCATTCGGCTTCAAATAAGCCATGCGTAAAAGCCGATTTATCCATAAAAACATAGCCACCCGCGTTTATGGAAGCCGCCATAGTCCCTAGCGGGTTTTGCCCTGACCACCCCCATTCCGCGCTGGGTTCATAAACAAAATCACTACCTTGGCGTGGCCTGTCCACCGTCGGTTGGGTAGGGTCATCAGTCAGCGACAAGCGGCGCGTGACCGAAAACAACGCCACATCGTCAGTATAATAAGCGCTATTGGCGACCGCCATCGTCCAGTCGGCTAGGCTAGGCGGACTTGCCGCCAACATCAGGCCGATAATTGGCAAGAGCTGGGCTAAATGACGGTAAGCAAAACGATAGGCGGACATGGTCAGGCGGTGTTAGTGTAAAAAAGACAGCAGAATGATCCGGCTAATTCTGCTGGGTTTAGGAGGTAACTGGGATGGCGGTTACTGACAAACCACCCAACAAAACCAAGGGTTTGAACAAGCTAAAAAACCATGCGTTACTCTCTCTTAAAGTAGCGGCAAGGCTATTCTGGTTTGTCCAACTCCGTTTGGCGGTTTTCGTCAGGGCAGCCATATTTTTTTGCGGTGTACGACAAAATAAAAATGGCGCCGCTTAAACAGGCTATTGCAGCGGTAATGCTAAGCAATAAATACAAGTGAAAGCTATCGGTCACTTTTTGTACGTCTATCACCAAATGCCGCGACAACGCGGTAATGGCAATATAAATAAGATACTGCACAGGCAGACGGTGGGTTTTGAAGTAAATGCCCACCATTGCGCCCAATTCCAGATAAATGAACAGCAGCAAGATGTCCTCCAAGGTGGCGTGGCCGGTTTGGATCATAAGCAGATACTCGTGTACCGCCGACCAAGCGATGGTCGCACCTCATACGCGCCAACTTAAGCCCCCAACCCCCTGTTTACCCTTGAAAAACAAGGTGTGGCAACCCCATATTAGGAAGCTTTGACCTACCAGAGTGAAAGCCGCCATGAAGTTGCCACAGCCATT